>JBOFIZ010000428.1:0-3560 GCA_051650425.1 Bacteroidales bacterium | reverse complement strand
TTGTTTAACGAGAACAAATATTCCTTAGATTCGTTTTGATTATGCGAACAGGATTTTAGATTTAATTGAATGATTTACTTTATTGCGCAAAATAGTAGAAAGTTAAAAGCATAAACCTTAACTAGAAGTATCTCTCGCTATTTTATTGATAAGAATAAATTTTATATGATTATTACTTTTTTATGGTATGTGCTGATCTATAGAGAAATATTGATATGAATAAATTTTATCTCAGCGTGCTTTTTTTAGTGGTGTTTTACTCACTAAATATTACGGCACAAAAAATTGCTGTGAAGACTAATCTGCTTTATGGTGGAATTACTTTAACTCCAAATGTAGGAGCCGAAATAAGTCTAGCTCCAAGGTGGACCTTAGATTTATCTGGAGGATATAATCCGTGGAATCTTCATGGAAGTGTTTCTGATAACAAAAAACTGGTTCACTGGCTCGTCGAACCAGAGGTTCGTTATTGGCTATGTCAAAAATTTTCCGGACACTTTTTCGGAACTCATCTCTTATTTTCCCAATATAATATTTCACAGCATCGTCTTTCCTGGCTTTTAGGGAAAGGTTCGCAAAATTATCGTTATGAAGGTAATGCTGCAGGTGGAGGTTTAACTTATGGATACCAGTTTATATTAGGTAATCACTGGAATCTGGAAGCTTCTATTGGTATTGGTTATGCTCGCTTATGGTATGACAAATTTAATTGTCTCAAATGTGGTGAAAAACTAGGAAGTGACTATCGAAACTACTTTGGCCCTACTAAAGCTGCGATCAGTATTATCTATATAATAAAATAAACCTGACTATGAGAAATAGATTCATCCTCATATTGCTAGGCTTAGTTGCGCTTAGCGGATGGGCTCAAAATGAAAGATCATTAGATATATCTCGTCCTGATATTGCACTCAAGGATAATTTACTTTCTGTAGGTTTGCAAGGCCGGGTTGGTAAAAAGTATATTAGTAAGAATTACCAGTTGCATTTAATACCTGTTATTATTTCTACTAATTCAGATTCAATTTTTTTGCCCGAGATCTTTGTGCAAGGACGCTTAAACCGGATTTTAGAGACTCGTGCTATCCGAGCTGGAGAAAAATCAAACATCGATAGCAACTACTCCATCGCTAAAGGTGAATCATTTGATTATTTTGTTCAGATTCCTTTTGATACATCGATGCAAAATGCGAGTCTGAATTTATTGGTTTATAAAGAAGGTTGCTGTAAGACTAATTTATACAACTCATATCTGTTATCAGAAGATTTAAAGATCAAGCTACCCGATAATCAATCAGATTTACAGGTAGCAGAATCAGATTTGATATTGAAAAATCAAACGTTTAATTTTTTGTTTGAGGTTTCAAGCATTGAACTTCTACCAGCTTTAGCAGATAATCAACAGGAATTGCAACGCTTACTTGATTTTCTTAAGAAGCAGTCTATTGATTTCTCAACTTTAGACCATATCGATATTGTTGGTTTTGCTTCGCCTGAAGGATCTGATAAATTGAATCAGAGGTTGGCCGAAAATCGGGCCTTGGTACTCAAAGAAATTGTAGTGAATCAGATTCCGAGTTTGCCTGAAAGCAAAATCAATGTAAAAAATGGAGGTGTTAACTGGAATGGACTTATGGAATTGTTGTCAGAATCAAAGCTTTCAAATACAGTACAGGAACAAGTCAAAAATTTGATTCAGCAAGGAAAGTCAGATTATCAGATTAATCAGAATCTGAAGGATTTGAATCAAGGTGAAGTTTATAAATACCTCCATGAAGAACTCTATCCTAAACTAAGACAAGTCTATGCAATTGATGCTTACTGGATATCTGAACCAATGAAATAATAAAACAAATATATAATTGTCTAATTTTTTTACTCTCAAATTTATGAAAAAGCTTAGTTATTTAGCGAGCATGTTTGCTGCTCTCTTTTTTGTTGGATGCTCTAGTAACGAGATTCCTGGTGATACAGATGACACGCAGGGAGATCGGATTGTGAAAATTAATGTAGATCATCTATCTACCAAAGCCGAACAACCCGGAGCTGATGATAATGCTTACACGAAAGTAGAAGATGGCGTAATCTATTTTTTTAAAGATGGAGGTACGGCTGTCTTTGCTTATCGATTGACTGCAGATGATATAACAACACTGGGTGGGTCAGAATCTATGAAAAACATCACAGTAACAGGTGTTCCTTTAACTGCAAATCATGTTGTCATGGTCTCCAATCTAAATAAGGCAAATAAGTCTTATCCTCCTTTTGCAGGCAATACGCTTGCTACGATTAAAGCTTTTCCTTTTTCGATTAAAGAACAACAGCCAGTTGGTGGAGTTGATGCCTCATTACCGATCGCAGAGGTAGTAATGTCAGGAGAAACAAATATTACACCTGATGCTTCCAATCCGGCAATTGGCAATGCAGCAATTACTATTGCACCTGTTTTATCGAGATTAGAGATAGGTGCTGTTAGATGTAGAACTCTGAACGGTACAGTTTTACCCGGAACTTATGCTGATGGTCAAATTACAAAGTTTCGGTTGAGAGGCATTTTTATTACTAATCATTATGAGTTGGGAACTGTATTTGGTTTCGGACAAAATGCTACATATAAACCGACAGACCCTTCATTGTATAGTGACGCATTTAAAAATGGGCTAGTTGATTTCTATTCTGAACCTAATACATTATCGAAAAAATCTTCAAATTATTTTGCGTATCATACATTCCCGTCTGTAAATGTATTAGATATGCCTCACATTGTTGTATCTATAGATAATATCTGGTACAATGATATTGATGGAAAAGAAAAAGTATGGAAAGCAGGAGAAGTTCAGTTCTTTACAGTTGAAAAGTATAAAGCGGGAAGCACAGAATTAACTCGTTTTGCACCGGCTAAGATATATCGTATTTCTGGTACAGATCCAGAAACTGTATATGTTGCAGTAGATAAAGATGGAAACACAATTGTGGATGCAAATGGTAATCCTGTAATATTTACCGGAGCAAATGATCCAAAACTACCTGAAGGAGCTAAGACGGTTCAAGTAACAGTTCCTGGTGGAACAGGTGGATTAGAGTTTGATTTAGGTGATCTGACTGATAAGCCTTATGATAAAAATAAAACAGTAGAATGTAGTATTACTATCCTACCTTGGAACCTAGTCAATATTACACCTATCAAATAATTATTGATATAATCATAGAAGGTTGCTTAGTTGCAAACGCTGAGCAACCTTCCTAATCTGTGCAATTCGGGATAAACAATATACAGTAATGCCTACAAAACTTTTCATATACTTATTCCCTCTTTGGAGCATATTCATAATTGCATGCACACATGAGGATACAAGTAATTGTGCTCAAGGAATTCAATTACATTTTACACATTTGCTGAATAAACAAAATCAAAATTTATTCGGAGAGAAGGTGAATGGTGTCTCCGTTTATGTATTTGGTGCAGACGGAAAATACGTAGATACTTATAAAAGTGGGAACATAAAACTTACGAATGATTATTTAATGACGCTTTCTTTGAAGCCCGGAACTTATCAGCT
>JBOFIZ010000427.1:0-2879 GCA_051650425.1 Bacteroidales bacterium | reverse complement strand
TACAGCTTTTAATCTTAGTATTATCTATAGGTCCTGCTTTTGCACAACAACCAAGTGTTTCAACTATCGGTTTGGAAATAGACCTGTTTATACCCAAACTTGAGAAATATTTAAATCATTCCTTAAGTGGTGTTTTATATGAAGATCATAATCTTAAGGATGATGGATATGAAATAAAACTGACAAAAGCGAATCAGATCAAAGTGCAATTGAAAGGTAACGTAATCGAATACACAGTACCTCTTGATATTTGGGTAAAAACAGGATTTCAAAAAGATATTTTAGGTTTTCCGATTGAAAGTTTTTACGAAGCGACCGGAGTTATAGAATTAAAACTCTCTAGTAAAGTTTTACTTAGTAAAGATTGGTCATTAAATGTGACTACTCAGTTAGTTGCCCATAGGTGGATTAAAGAGCCGCAGTTAAAAGTTGCAGGTTTTAACTTACCCATAACAACTATCGCAAATATTGCTCTGGATAATAGTAAGACACGGCTGGAAGATGAAATAGATAAATCGATTAAAGGATTGGTTGATTTACGACAGATCGCGAATAAATTTTGGTCGGAAATTCAAGAATCAACCTTACTTGATAAAGCAAATCAGATATGGCTGACAATTATGCCTAAGGAAGTTTTTCTCGCTCCCTTAATCTCGTCATCAAATCGAATGAGGATTAATATAGGTGTAAAAGCTATATTGGAATCAACCGTTGGTTATAAACCCAAAGTTATCCGGAAAACAGCATTAGTTGACATTCAGCCACGCAATAATTATCTCTCGCAGTCTCAAATTTCGACATCTGTAGATGTGAAATTTACAAAAATAGAAGAGATTATACGTAAAGAGATGATTGGTAAGACTTTTAGTCAAGGGAAAAAGCAGGTTGCTATTAAAGAAATTCGTATCTTTGGAGTTTCAAATAAGCTCCGGTTAGAAGTTGATGTGGAAGGATCAATTAAAGGTAAGCTTTTTATCGATTGTACTCCTTCTTTAAATAGTTGGGATCAGACTTTGGTCTTTACTGATTTTGACTATACACTTTCAACAAAGAATTTACTGGTAAAAGGAGCCGAATGGTTTTTACATAAACATCTTTTGGCAATGATACAACCCATGCTAACGTATTCGTTTAAAGAAGATGTTGATAATTTACTGATTGCATTTAATAAATCCATTAATTCGTATGAGTTATATAGTGGTTTTATTTTGCGAGGTTCAATCACAGAGTGTAATATAAACAGTGTTTCCGTAGAAAAAGAATCTGTGAAGATCAGCGGAAATATAAATGCTAAATTAAAACTTGAAACAGGAGATATTTGATCTTCGTCATTACAAGAAAAAATTCAAAATAATTATATGGGAAATATAGTTGCAATAGTTGGTCGCCCAAATGTAGGTAAATCGACTCTTTTCAACCGTCTTACAAAAACTCGTCAAGCTATCGTTAATGAACAAGCAGGTACTACACGTGACCGCCATTACGGTAAAGTTGAATGGTGCGGGCATGAGTTTTCTGTAATTGATACAGGTGGCTGGGTAGTAAACTCTGAAGACATTTTCGAAGAAGAAATCAATAAGCAGGTATCCATTGCGATGGAAGAAGCAGATGTGATTTTATTCGTAGTAGATGTTATGAATGGTATTACAGATCTTGATCAGATGGTTGCTCAGACTTTGCGTCAATCAAATAAAAAAGTCTTGTTAGTTGCAAATAAAGCAGACAACTATGACTTGCAATACCAGGCATCTGAATTCTGGGCTTTAGGTTTGGATGAGCCAATTCCATTATCAGCTATCAATGGGTCGGGTACAGGTGACTTCCTGGATTTAGTTGTTGATCAGTTTCCGAAAGCTGAAACGGTAGTTGTTGAAGAAGCAGAGGTTGATAACATTCCACGTTTTGCGATCGTAGGTCGTCCAAACGCAGGTAAATCTTCTATCGTAAATGCTTTTATTGGTGAAGACAGAAATATCGTCACTGATATTGCAGGTACAACCAGAGATTCCATTTATACACGTTATAATAAGTATAATTTTGACTTTTACTTAGTAGATACGGCAGGTATCCGTAAAAAAGGGAAAGTAACGGAAGATCTGGAGTATTTCTCGGTAATTCGTTCGATTCGTGCGATTGAAAATGCAGATATCTGTATTTTGATGATTGATGCTACACGTGGTATTGAAAGTCAGGATATGAACATCTTCCAATTAATTCAGAAGAATAAAAAAGGATTAGTTGTTTGTATTAATAAGTGGGATTTGGTTGAAGATAAATCACAAAAGGCAATCACTGAATTTGAAAGAGCGATCCGTGATCGTTTTGCACCGTTCATTGACTTCCCGATAATCTTTACTTCAGCAATGACAAAACAAAGAATTTTTAAAGTTCTTGAGACTGCTGTTGAAGTTTATAAAAACAGATCAACTCGTATTTCGACAAGTAAGTTGAATGAGTTCTTCTTACCATTGATCGATAATTACCCGCCACCGGCACATAAAGGTAAATACATTAAGATTAAATATGTAACACAGCTTAAAGATACTGCTGTACCGAGTTTCGTATTTTTCTGTAACTTACCTCAGTGGGTTAAAGATCCGTACAAACGCTTTTTGGAAAATAAAGTACGTGCAAACTGGGATTTCACTGGAACACCAATTAATATCTACGTACGCGAGAAATAGTACATGACTTTATAAATATACATAAAAAGGCACTCTGTATACAGAGTGCCTTTTTATTTTATATACACTTTCTAATATATAGGATAATTTCTTATTAAACATCGCTATTTTTTAATATGGTTTATCTATTCAGAAATATCTGATTACAATTTTAAGTATTTCTGTTTTCTCTAATATCGTATCTTTGTAATATGA
>JBOFIZ010000426.1:0-1913 GCA_051650425.1 Bacteroidales bacterium | reverse complement strand
TGATTAGCATTAACATCACGATTATACTCACTGTCTAATTTGAATTGTGAGTATTCCTTAGTCTTGTAAACCTGACTATGAACTATACCTTGCATAAAAGATGATTTGAAATGTTAAAGATGAATAAATTATTAAGCTGGTTGAAGGGTATTGTTTTTAAGAGCTAAAAGACGTTTTTTTAGCCTTACAAGCGTCAATAAAATCATTGTTTTGACCTACAATGTCTTTATATGTGTTATATACACTAGTTAGCTCTTCAAGTGTTTTAGAACTCCTTACAGCTTCTAATGCCTCATCAATAGGTTGTTTCCCGTTAGATGCCCATTCTACTAATTGTTTTCCTGTAGCTTCTGTAATAACAAATTCAGGAGTATCTTTGAACAAACTTGTCCTATCTTTTCCTGCTTTTGCTAAGTGTGTATCAGTAACAACCTCAAAGTTTACATCAAGTTCATATTCAAACCCATCTCTTGTTTGTTCTTTCATGCCTACCTTTTGAACTTGTGTTCTGCCTCCTACATTTACCATGTCATAATCTTGCTTTCTTCTTACTGTGGTTATCACATGACAAGTTGATGTAAGAATAGCATTGATAAAAGCATTATGTCTTGGAGTAACTTTCCCCCAATCTTGGTATTTCCCCCCAAGTTTAGTTTGAATTTCCAAGCAACCACCCTCTCCTTCCCATTCATGGGTTATTGAATCAATGATAATTACTTCAAAATTTCCTGTAGATTGAATTTGCTTTATAGCTTGAATATACCTTTCAGGCTCATAAGGAGGAAGTAATTGTACGGTAGAATACTCACCTAAATCTGCATAAAGGTCAGCACTACCCCTCTCTGTATCAATCACACAGACTTTTGATAAATCACCATTGCAAATCCCTTTTGCAAGAAGCAATGAGGAATAAGTTTTACCAAAACCTGATGGGGCAGAAAGTCCAATTCTTAGTTTTTTAGCTTTCTTAGAAGCCTTTTTGATTACAAAATTTTCCATATTTATTTAGAGTTAGAATAAGAGAATTTAGATGATAGAACTGTTATAATCCAAGATATAATCCAACATTGCAAAAGACTCATTTCATAGCCTTTTAACCCATCAAAATTTGGCACTACAAGCCAATTCCAGATGGGATACACAAATACTACTGCAAATAGAAGTGCTATAAGAGCAACAACTACTAGTGCTAGGATAAACAGTCCTATTGACATTAAACCAAGCAATACATATTCTAGGAATGTATTAGAACCTCTTTGATAAAACTTCATATTATTCAGGGTTGTTTTCTAAAATTGATAAACACATTTCTATACCTTCTAATGTAGCCTCTTTTCTTGTGTTAAATGACTTATTATTCTTGTAGCAATCCATAAGAACCTTTGTTGAATCTGCTATATAAACAGTCCATTCCATAGTAGATAGTATTCCAACATTGATATAAAGACCTTTACTATCAAGCCAATCTATAACTTGTTGGATTAGTGGCAATGTGCAATGCTCGTACTCTGGATAACTATACTTTACATAATGACTGTTTGTCTGAGGATAATCACTTGTATTTTCCCTATACCAATAGTCTCCTTTTGATTTAGAATGTCCCATAAGACACCTCTCATCAAATCCAAGATTCTTCAATCTTAGAGAGTTATTGTAGTCTAAAAACTGTTCTTTCATAGTTTTAAGTTAAAATAAACCATCTGTCGGAATTTTGAATTGCATATTCTTATCAATAAGCTCTTCAAATGTTAATATTTGAATCTTATCAACAGAGCCAATTTTACCATAAGATTTAACCTCTTGGATAAACCCATCTGTTACATCTTCTTGGAAGCAGATATAAACACCTAAATCACCAGTTCCCTTTCCTATCTCACTACAAAAGGCTTTTAGATGATTCTTATTACTCCCTG
>JBOFIZ010000425.1:0-6437 GCA_051650425.1 Bacteroidales bacterium | reverse complement strand
ACTTCTCTCCTCTTTTTCTAGTTGCTATTAACAACCATCTGATACCTAGTGTCTGTCTTCTTTCAGCTCTAACCTCTATTGGAACTTGGTAAGTAGCTCCACCTATTCTTCTAGCCTTTACTTCTAGTAATGGCATTATGTTATTCATAGCTTCTTCGAAAACCTCTAAAGCATCTTTTCCAGTCTTTTCTGCAATCATTTCGAATGCATCGTAGCATATTTTTTGTGCTACACCTTTTTTACCGTCTAACATGATTCCGTTTATTAACTTAGTAACAACCTTTGAGTTATAAACTGGATCTGCTAGAACATCTCTTTTTGCTATATGTCCTTTTCTTGGCACTTTTCTTCCCTCCTTAACAATTTTGATTTAAGTTCATTGGTACTCGACATACTTTACTGTACATCGTAAAGTGCTTTTCTCACGTTACATGCATCAAATTTAATATATAAATCTATGTAAATACCGTAGATAAGCACTACATTAGTTTAAGAATCCTATTTCTTAGGTCTTTTAGCACCGTATTTTGATCTTCCTTGTAATCTGTTAGCTACTCCAGCACAGTCTAGTGCTCCTCTTACGATGTGGTATCTAACCCCAGGAAGGTCTTTAACTCTTCCACCTCTTATAAGAACAACACTGTGCTCTTGTAAGTTGTGTCCTACTCCACCGATGTAAGCAGTAACTTCGAATCCGTTTGTAAGTCTTACTCTTGCAACCTTTCTTAAGGCTGAGTTAGGCTTCTTTGGTGTAGAAGTTTTAACTACTGTACATACTCCTCTTCTTTGTGGACAATTCTTAAGTGCTGGTGAGTTTGATTTGCTAGCAGCAACTTTTCTTCCTTTTCTTACTAATTGGCTTATAGTTGGCATTTTTTCACCTCCTGAAATTTATTTATCTATAATTAAATTTATTAGATAAACCTAATTTAAAAAATTTTATGTCATAAAAAAATCATCGAGACAGAGACATCTCTGTCTCAATGACAATATTGACATACTTCAAATGCGTATTTTATCAAATACACAAGTTGTATTTTAACATTTAAGAATACAACTGTCAATAATATTAGACCTATTATTCTGCTACACCGATTGTTTCAGTTTCTTCAGTTTCTTCTTCTACGTCTAATCTTACATTTCTATATTTCATTAAACCTGTTCCAGCTGGAATAAGTTTACCGATTATAACATTTTCTTTTAATCCTACAAGCGGATCTATCTTACCTTTAATTGCTGCTTCAGTAAGAACTCTTGTTGTTTCTTGGAATGAAGCTGCTGATAAGAAACTATCAGTTGCTAATGAAGCTTTAGTTATACCAAGTAAAACTTGATCTCCTTGTGCTTCTTCACCACCAAATTCTCTTACTCTATTGTTTTCTTCTTGGAAGTCGAAAATATCAATAGTTGTTCCTGGTAAAAGATTTGTATCTCCTGATTCTGTTACTTTTATCTTTCTAGTCATCTGTCTTACAACTACTTCTAAGTGTTTATCGTTGATATCAACACCCTGAAGTCTATAAACCTTTTGAACTTCTGATAATAAGTATTTTCTTGCTCCATCTACACCTTTGATAGCCATGATATCATGAGGGTTAACTGAACCTTCTGTGATTTCATCTCCAGCTTCAATTACTTGGTCTGAAGTAACTTTTACTCTTGAACCAAATGGTATATCGTAGCTTACTTCTTCTCCATCTGCACTCATAACATATACAGTTTTCTTTTTCTTAGTGTCTTCAACTCTTACAGTACCACCAATTTCACTTACAATTGCAAGTCCTTTTGGTTTTCTAGCTTCGAATAACTCCTCAACCCTTGGAAGACCTTGAGTGATATCTCCTGCTGATGCAACCCCTCCAGTATGGAATGTTCTCATTGTAAGCTGAGTTCCTGGCTCACCGATTGATTGAGCTGCGATAATACCAACAGCCTCACCAATTGTGATTTTTTGAGCAGTTGCCATGTTCATACCGTAACATTTTGTACAAACACCAATTTTACTGTGACATGTGAATACTGATCTAATCTTAACTTTCTTAACACCAGCATCTGATACTTTTTCTGCTAAAGTAGCATCCATGTAAGTATCATTTGGAACTATAACTTCTCCAGTTTCTGGGTGAATTATATCTTCTGCTGTATATCTTCCAGTTAATCTCTCTTTTAATTCTTCTATTATTTCATTACCTTCTCTGATTTCAGAAACGATAATACCTTCATCACTTCCACAATCTTCTTCTCTAACAATAACGTCTTGTGATACATCAACAAGTCTTCTTGTTAAATATCCTGAGTCAGCAGTCTTAAGTGCTGTATCGGCGTTACCTTTTCTAGCTCCGTGAGTAGAAATGAAGTACTCTAGTACGTCAAGACCTTCTCTGAATGAAGCTCTGATTGGTAACTCAAGTATTTTACCTGATGGACTTGCCATAAGTCCTCTCATACCAGCTAACTGTTTGATCTGTGACTTAGATCCTCTGGCTCCTGAATCTGCCATCATGAAGATTGGGTTGAATTTATCAAGACTATCCATAAGTGCATCGGCAACTTCTTCTGTTGTCTTAGTCCACTTCTCGATAACTCTTTCATATCTTTCATCTTCTGATATGAAACCTCTTTTATACATTTTTTCAATCTTATCTACTGTTGCATCTGCATCAGCAAGTAATTCGTATTTCTTTTGAGGTACTATCATATCTGATGCTGCTACTGTAACGGCACCGATTGATGAATAGTGATATCCTAATGCTTTTATTTTATCAAGCATTATAGAAGTTTTAGTTGGACCATGCTTCATGTAACACTTATCAATAATTGTTCCTAACGACTTTTTAGTTGCTAAGAAATCAACCTCTAAGTTAAACATCTCTTCTGGATTGCTTCTATCAACAAATCCTAAATCTTGAGGAATTGATTCGTTAAATATTAATTTACCTACAGTTGTTTTTATAACTCCTGATTTCATTTCCCCATCTATTTCTTTAAACATTTTTACATTTATATCTGCGTGAATGCTTATAGCTTTAACTTGATATGCCATTATAGCTTCATCTTTAGATGAGAAGTATTTACCACTTCCAAGAGAACCCTCTTTATCTAAAGTAATGTAGTATGATCCTAATACCATATCCTGAGTAGGTACACATACTGGTTTACCATCTGATGGTTTCATTATGTTACCTGCAGCTAGCATTAAGAATCTAGCCTCAGCTTGAGCTTCTACTGATAATGGTACGTGAACCGCCATTTGGTCTCCATCGAAGTCAGCATTGTATGCTGTACATACTAATGGATGTAGCTTAATAGCTCTACCTTCTACTAATACAGGTTGGAATGCTTGAATTCCAAGTCTATGAAGAGTAGGTGCACGGTTAAGTAACACTGGATGGTCTGTAATTACTTGTTCTAATACATCCCATACTTGTGGTAATACTCTTTCTACCATTCTCTTAGCACTTTTAATGTTGTGTGCTATTCCATCTGCAACAAGTTTCTTCATTACAAATGGTTTGAATAATTCAAGAGCCATTTCCTTTGGAAGTCCGCATTGGTACATTTGTAACTCTGGTCCTACTACGATAACTGATCTTCCTGAATAGTCAACCCTTTTACCTAGTAAGTTTTGTCTAAATCTACCTTGCTTACCTTTAAGCATATCTGATAATGATTTAAGTGGTCTGTTTCCAGGTCCTGTAACAGGTCTTCCTCTTCTACCATTATCAATAAGAGCGTCCACTGCTTCTTGAAGCATTCTTTTTTCGTTTCTAACGATTATGTCTGGAGCTCCTAAATCTAATAACTTTTTAAGTCTGTTATTTCTGTTAATAACTCTTCTATATAAGTCATTTAGATCTGAAGTAGCAAATCTTCCACCATCTAATTGAACCATTGGTCTTAAATCTGGTGGTATTACTGGTATTACGTTTATAATCATCCATCTTGGATCATTTCCTGAAGCTTTGAATGATTCAACAACTTCAAGTCTTCTGATTATTCTAACTTTCTTTTGACCAGAACTTTGCTTTAATTCTTCTTTTAATTCTTTTGCTGATACTTCTAAGTTGATTTCTCCTAAAAGTTCTTGAACAGCTTCAGCACCCATTCCAGCTACGAAGCTTTCCTCACCATATTTATCAACAGCTTCTCTATACTCTTTTTCGTTAAGAAGTTGCTTTTTAAGTAATGGTGTTTCCTTTGGATCAATTACAACATATGAAGCAAAGTATAAAATTTTCTCAAGTGATCTTGGTGACATGTCTAAAAGTAATCCCATTCTTGATGGAATTCCTTTGAAGTACCAAATGTGAGAAACTGGGGCAGCTAATTCAATATGCCCCATTCTTTCTCTTCTAACCTTAGCTTTTGTTACTTCAACTCCACATCTGTCACATACGATACCTTTATATCTTACTCTCTTATACTTACCGCAATGACACTCCCAATCTTTGATAGGTCCAAATATTCTCTCACAGAATAGACCATCTCTTTCAGGTTTAAGTGTTCTATAGTTAATTGTTTCAGGTTTTTTAACTTCTCCCCTTGACCATTCTCTGATTTGTTCAGGGGATGCTAAGCCAATTTGCATGGCATCAAAATTATTTAATTCAAACAAGGGTAATCCTCCCTTCAAAATTAGTGTTCATCGTTAAAATCATCAAGCTCTAAGTTATCTTCTAACTCTTCTAATTGAAATCCTTCAAACTCTTCTTCTTCATCTTCATTGTTTGAAGTGTAATTATCTTCTGTTTCTATAGTAGGTTGTTGTTTTACAAACTCTTCTGTTCCTTCTATATTAACTTCTAATTCAGCACTTTCTTCAGTGTCTTCAGCTAGTTCCTTTATAGTAACTTCTTCATTGTCATTATTAAGTACTCTTACATCTAAGCATAATGCTTGTAATTCTTTAATAAGAACTTTGAATGATTCTGGAACTCCTGGTTCTGGTATGTTTTCTCCCTTAACGATTGCTTCGTAAGTTTTAACTCTACCAACAACATCATCAGACTTAACTGTTAATATTTCTTGTAATGTATGAGCTGCACCATATGCTTCAAGTGCCCAAACTTCCATCTCTCCAAATCTCTGTCCACCGAATTGAGCTTTTCCTCCAAGTGGTTGTTGAGTTACTAGTGAGTATGGACCAGTTGATCTTGCGTGAATCTTATCGTCAACTAAGTGAGCAAGTTTCAGGATATACATGATACCTACTGTTACTTCGTTATCGAAAGCTTCTCCAGTTCTTCCATCGTATAGAACTGTTTTTCCATGTGCATTGTATCCAGCATCTACTAAACACTTCTCTATATCGCTTTCAGTAGCACCATCAAATACAGGTGTAGCTATATGCCAACCTAATTGACTAGCTGCCCATCCTAAGTGAACCTCAAGTACCTGACCGATGTTCATACGTGATGGAACCCCTAGAGGGTTTAAGCAGATTTGAAGTGGTCTTCCATCTGGTAAGAATGGCATATCTTCTTCTGGTAATACTCTTGAGATAACCCCTTTGTTACCGTGACGACCCGCCATCTTATCTCCAACTGAAATCTTTCTTTTTTGTGCTATATAAGCTCTAACAAGTTCGTTAACTCCTGGATTTAATTCATCACCGTTTTCTCTAGTAAATACTTTAATATCTACTATGATACCAGCTTCTCCATGAGGAACTCTTAATGAAGTATCTCTAACTTCTCTTGCTTTTTCACCGAATATAGCTCTTAATAATCTTTCCTCAGCAGTTAATTCAGTCTCACCTTTTGGAGTAACTTTACCAACTAGGATATCTCCTGATCTAACCTCAGCACCGATTCTGATTATTCCTCTTTCATCTATATCTCTTAAAGCATCTTCACTTACGTTAGGAATATCCCTAGTTATTTCTTCAGGTCCTAATTTAGTGTCTCTTGCTTCACATTCATATTCTTCTATGTGGATTGATGTAAATACATCTTCTCTAACTAACTCTTCTGAGATAAGCATAGCATCCTCATAGTTGTAACCTTCCCAAGTTATGAATCCCATTCTGATATTTTTACCTAATGCGATTTCCCCTAGGTCAGTTGAAGGACCGTCTGCTAGTACTTGGCTCTTGAATACTATCTCACCAACGCTAACTAGTGGTCTTTGATTTATACAAGTTCCTTGGTTACTTCTCTTGAACTTTAATAACTTGTATGTGTCAATTCCGCCATCAACATCTCTCTTAACTTTTATTTCACTAGCACTTACATAAGTAACTGTTCCAGCGTTCTTAGCTTTTGGAAGAACTCCTGAATCAGCTGCTGCTCTGTACTCTATTCCTGTTCCTACTATAGGAGCTTGTGGCTTTAATAGTGGTACTGCTTGACGTTGCATGTTTGATCCCATTAGAGCTCTTGATGCGTCATCATTCTCAAGGAATGGTATCATAGCTGTTGCTACTGAAACGATTTGTC
>JBOFIZ010000424.1:0-2050 GCA_051650425.1 Bacteroidales bacterium | reverse complement strand
CGATGTGCAAGCATCCGCTTACACATCGCCACTAAAAACCAAAACACTAATTAACTATCTAACCAATAAATTGATTGTCATGAAAAAGATCAAATCTATTATTCAAAAATCAACAAAACAAACGACAATCATTTAAAGGCTTAAACGAGATATTTCATCTTTGATATCTCAATTAATAAAACCCTCGCTTCAATTATATAACGAATTGGTTTATTGAATTGTTTATGAGGAGCTTGCTATAAGTATTTAAAAAAAGATATTTCATATCAATAAAAGATTTATTGTTCTAACGCTTTATTTTATATATAGTATTATTTACTATCAATCAATAGGAAAGTGTACGTTAAAGATATTGTCGTTAAAAACATTTGTCCTTATTTGGTTGTTTAATCGAATGAATTTGAATATTCTAAACCTAAACTATATGGATTCAATTTCCCTAATTAAAGAAATTTGTCAAAATGTGGACAAATTCGAAGAAGAGCTTCAACAACAGTTTCATGTAAATATCAATGAAGCCATTACTATTTGTCTTTTAGCTACAGGTCAGTACTCATCTGGTGATGTTTCTAAATTAACCCATATGAGAGCATCTCATACTTCTAAAATTCTTAGATCATTAGAAGAGAAAGGTTTTGTTAATCGGATTATGGGCGAAAAAGACAAAAGATTGATGTATTTCTCACTGACAGAAAAGGGAGAAAATGCAGGTCGTGTTTTAAGAAACAATGACATCGCATTGCCCCCGCTTATTCGTAAATTAGAAGAAGTTATTGAGAAAGAAGGTAAGTGATTTATGATAAAGATTAACTTATTCTCAAATTGGAGTTTGTTTCGTTGGATACGATTGATTATAGGTCTTGTATTGACAATATACGCCTTTAGTGTTCAGCAATATTTTCTATTGATTTTGAGTGCGATCTTTATTGTACAAGCTATATTAGATTTTTCTTCTTCCAGTAATGATAAGGAAAATTCAAAGTAAAGCGATTCAGCAAAGTATTTATTGCAATCACTTCTTTAAATAAAAAAGCAGATTATATCCTAATTGGATATTAATCTGCTTTTTTATTGTTTGCTATTTAATCATTTATATGATTAAATATTCAATTACAAGATTTTCCGGTTTAAGTTTAGATCTGAGATATTTCAGAACTTGATGCCGGAGTATTGTCCTCAATATTTGGACTTAATTCATTGTTTTTAGAGCTTTCCAAATTTTGAGTTTCAATAACCTTTCGTTTGAAGTTTAACTCTGTTTTGAGTTTCTCAAGAGTCATTTGCGCTGCATTTTGATGCGATTCTTTTTTGGAGTTTCCGATACCTATACCAGCAGGTAATGAAGCTAAATAGACTTGCGTTTGGAAGACAGGTTTATTATCTTCACTCATAAACGATTCAATTAACTCGAAACGGATACTAACTCTGTTCTTCTGACCCCATTCTATCAGTTTCGATTTAAAGTTCACTTCCTTTTTAGCAACGGTTGTTAGGTTCATAAAACGATTAATCATTTTGTCTTCAACAAAAGATTTGGTTGTTTCATAACCTTTATCAATATAGATTGCTCCAATTAAAGCTTCCAATGCATTACCATAAATACAACTACTTTGAGACCTTGTACGCTCGGATACAATCATGAATTTATCTAAGCCTAAATCTAATGCTATTCCATTTAATGTCTCTCGTTGTACAATTTTAGAGCGAGTATTGGTTAGAAATCCTTCCTTCTTAAATTGAAAACGATGATAGAGAATATCAGCAACAATGGCATCAAGAATTGCATCTCCTAAAAATTCGAGGCGTTCATTGTTTATCCATGCCCCCTGTTCATCTTTTATAGCCGATGACTTATGCATAAAAGCCTGCTCATAGACCTTAAGGTCATTTGGATAGAATCCAAGGAGCTTATAGTACAATAAATAAGGCTCCTTGCCTCGTTTTGCAAAGAGCCTTATTCGATTATATAATTTTGTAATCACGTTATTTATTGAATTTCTTAACGATGACACTTGCATTATGACCACCGAAACCGAATGTGTTAGACAAA
>JBOFIZ010000423.1:0-14652 GCA_051650425.1 Bacteroidales bacterium | reverse complement strand
ATGATACGTATATAAAATTATTTTAATACGTATATAACTAATTTTATATACGTATTAAAATCCTACAAAAACCGTATTTTGCTGCAAAAACAAAGGTCTAATCCGTAAAATATAACGCTACACCTGCACAAATAGAGCTACAGCTCCAAAAAAACAAGACTATACATCTATAAAACAACATATTACACTAATACCAAATACAGAGCATAAAACCAGCTACGAGGTCCAATCATGCATTTCATCGCATTCTCAGCAATTAGAGATTTGACAATTTGATAGCTGAGTAAACTGATTGCTTACAATCAGTAAATAAGTCCAAGCTGTATTTGTTCTGCTTAAACCAATAACTAAATTTCCGGAAGAAAGCTGTCTCTGTTTTTATTCGCATCAAAATAGTGTTATTAGCATATTATTTACTAAATTTACATTTGAGAAAACAGCATAGGTCTGACATATATCGACCAATTATTAAATTAACCTGCATTTGATTAAAACGAGAATCAAGTGAAAAACATTTAACACACTGATGAATAAAACCAGAATTACACATCTTTTTATTGCCGTAATAGCAACTTTAATACTACTGTCCTGCCAACGTGAATCACGTATTGAGCTTAATATGAATACCGATTGGGCCTTTTGGCGTGGCGATACAACAGGTGGTGAACGTATAGACTTGAACGATTCAGACTGGATAGCCAGTACACTACCCCATGTTATGCAACTGGAAAAAAAACATTGCGGAGGAAATATCATCTATGATGGGATTGGCTGGTACCGACGCTATTTTAAACTACCTGAATCCTACAAAGGGAAACATATTTTTGTTGCTTTTGAGGGAGTCATGACTAATTGTGATGTCTATCTCAACGGGCACAAATTAACTCAGCACGCCGGAGGCTATATGGGCTTTGTCACTGATCTGACTGAATACCTGAAATGGAACAATGAAAACAATGTGCTTGCAGTTCGAGTATCTGCTGAATATGATCCTTTGACCCCTCCGGCCAAACCGCAGGATCGATTGGATTTTTATTACTACAGCGGGATTTATCGGGATGTAAAAATGATCATAACCGATCCTCTGCGCATTACTGATCCTTTGGAGTCGACTTCTAATAACGATCGGGGAATTTTTGTTACCTATCCGGCGGTCAATAAATCATTGGCAGAAATAGACGTAAAGACCAATGTATTTAACGGCCGCAGTACGTCTGAGCCCATTCTTGTTAAGACGGTACTAAAAAGCAAGAAAGGCAAAGTGATTGTTCAAAAAGATACATCAATCGATTTATCCAGTCAACAAGATATCACATTAATACAAAAACTGAATGTCCGGAATCCACGTTTATGGCATCCATATAATCCTTATCTATATACACTTGAAGTTTCTGTTATTGCTGATAATAAGATTATTGATCAAAAAACAGAAGAAATTGGCATCCGAAACATTCATTTCTCAAAAGAAAACGGATTCTCTATAAACGGAGAGCAACTTTATCTGATCGGCGCTAACAGGCATCAATCCTTTCCACATATCGGTGATGCCGCGCCCAACTCTATGCAAGAACGTGATGTAATAGATATGAAGCGAGGTGGATATAATGCCGTTCGCGCTGCACACTATCCTCATGACCCTGCATTCATTAAAGCTTGTGACAAGCATGGTTTACTGGTTGTTAACTGTGTTCCGGGATGGCAATATTTCAATCATGATTCCATTTTCACTGAACGTCTCGAACAAGTAACCCGTCAAATGATTCGACGTGACAGGAATAATCCGTCTGTAATTCTATGGGAAACAGCTTTAAATGAAACCCACTATCCCTTATCGGTAGTCGAAAGAATAAATAAAGCTGCCCATGAAGAATATCCGGGGGATCAGTTTTATACTTCAGGAGATTATTTAAGTCACGAACAGACATTACCTTATTATGATGTTTTTTACAAACAAGTATCCAATTATCCGAAGGATGGAAACGTCATGAGTAATTATGCTGAAGATCAACTCAATCTGAAACCTTTGTTCACAAGAGAATGGGGTGATGGCGTGGGTGAGAAACCGCGTGTTCGCTTAGATGAGAGCAGCGATGAGCAGTACCGCCAATGTCGCGGAAGATATAACCAACTTAATGGTGAAGGCTATTTTGACTGGTGTATGTTAGATGCAAACCCGAATATGGGAGGGCACTTCCTGTGGAGCTATAACGATTATGCTCGGGGAGCAGAAGAAGAAACTATGTTTTGTGGCGTGGTTGATGTAAACCGATATCCGAAACAAAGCTATTTCATGATGCAAAGTATGCGTCCGCATTCAGTTTCACAAAAGAGACTTTACAGTGGTCCTATGATTTACATCGGATCAGACAATGATTCGCCCCAATCAATTACATCAACTACTGAAATCCCGGTTTATTCAAACTGTGACGAGGTTGCTCTGTTCAGAAACGGGAAGTTGATCGGACGTAAAAGCCGAGAAGATGAGAAAGAAAAATACAAATGGACTGTTGAAAAAGGAGGAAGCCCCTGCTTCGTGTTTAATGTTGAGAATTATGAAGCCGGCGAGTTAAAAGCAATCGGATATATCGGAGGAAATGAAGTTATCCTCCATAAAACACATACTCCTGAGACAGCTCAATTTATTGATATACATATCCCTGATCATCCAATCCGCCCCATCGCAGACGGTAGTGATCTTATCCCTGTATATTTCAAAATATGCGACAAAAACGGTAGTGTAATAAAAGATTCGGATACTCAAATAGAAATTGAAGTTTCGGGAGAAGGTACTCTTGTAGGAGATCAAATCAGACGTATTGGCATAAATCCTCAAAAAGTCGAAGGAGGAATCGGATTTGCATTTATCCGCTGTTCGAAAAAAGCCGGCAAAATAAAGATTGCCGCTCACGCACCGAATCTAAAAAGCGGAAAAACAGAAATTATGTCTTATCCCTATAACGGAAATTATCTTGCAGATGGAACGCATGCCCGTTTCAGTGGAAATGAAGAAGATCATGTTGTCGTGAAACCGACTCGTTGGGACAAACAGATTCTGTCAAGAGAGAAAGCAAGTATAAAGGATGTTACGGTCTGTTCTCACCAAAAAGGATATGAACCTCAACAATTAATTGACAATGACGATTTCTCGTGGTGGATCGCAGGTACTGATCAATTTCCACAAACCATCACTCTGGAACTTAATGAGAAACAAAACATAACCGCAACACGTGTCCGCTTCCAAAAGGACAGCTCCTCTTACCTGCATCGGGTAGAAACATCCGAGGACGGCATAATCTGGACTCCATTTTATGCTACAGAATGTACCGGCTGGGAATTCAAACCTGTGCAGTTGAATAAGGAAATTAAATTTCTGCGAGTTATAATAGACAAATCCTCCGAAGGCAGAGCAGGATTGGCTGAAATAACTTGTTATATCTAGTCTGTAAAGTAAAAGATGCCGGAAGTTTATATCTTCGGGCATCTTTTATTTTACAACTTAAATATCGGATAATTGCTTTAAAATACGATCTGAAAGTGCTGATTTAATGTTAATATGCTCGCGTACTGCTTCAACAAAGGGATCTTTATCAAACAATCCACGTACAGATTCAAAGTCCTGAATTTTATCTGTTTCTGCTCCATCCATACCAAAGCCGATCATAGATGTAATTGAAAATTCTTTCATTGCATCCTTATAAAGCATCTCATCCAGGGATAGAACAGCTGATTTCCATTTAAGAATCAGTTCACGTATTTCATCAATTGTAATATGTTCAAATGAAAAGCCATAGTACTGTTGCATCATTTCATAAGCCCAGGTCCACTCCATATCGTAGTAATCGGCATGAAGATTTTGCAGAATTGTTTCAATTTCTCTTAACGAAACCGACTTACGCTCAATCTTAACGATCAACTTATCTAATTCAGATTTTGGAGCTATCAATCCCGAAAGATCGACCCAACTTCCGCTCCCTGCCTGATGCGTAGGTTTTAAAGCAGCTTTCACCTCATCTATGTTTTTATATTTTGTTTCCCCCAAACGATGAATGAGAGAATTCCCGAAAAACTTCGTAATCCCTTTATCATAGAGATTAATTCCATTTCGCAGCGAAGCATTCTTTATGCGTACACTTGACATTGAATACACCTCAGGCGTATCACCAGCGACATCACGCAATGTCATTAATTGCTTACGTCCACGAATCATTTTACCAATCGTATATGGACTTAGAAGATTAAAGTTTATGAGATCCTGATTAACCGAGTCTGTACGTTTATCCCGTGTAGGCCATTTCTTTGCATCACGTATAGTACCGACACTACGCAAATTCACACCAGGGATCAAATAGGTTTCATCTGACTTTTCTATGAGGTAAGAGAATGGTAAATCAGTCGTATCAGCATGACGGTAATGTCTGCCCATAACTAAAGAGAAAGCACCAACTTTGGCTGGCCACAAAATATAAGAGTCACTAGTTGTTTTCGAACCACGTTCAATTATACCCTGATGTATGGGACCTAGTTTATACATATGGTTACTCTGATTAGATCCGCTTCCTGCATTCAAAAAGGAGAACATCCCTGCGATAAGCAAACTGGATTTATGAGATGAAACAGTGAACGGGCCGGCAAAAACAGAACATGCCTCACCATTTTCGAAGGAGCAATTTGCAAACATCAATGTATCATGAGCCGAGAAATTGTGCGAAACATGGCAAGCTTGTCCGACGAAACATCGCACAAGCTTTGCTGCGTCTGCAATATGACTCCCTGATGAAAATATAAAATCTGTAGCAATAACACTATCTCCAACATAAACAGGCGCGGCCTCTGTACTATTTATAGTACCATTTTCGAGTCTGGAAGAATTTACAATCTTAGTACAAGGACCAATATTGACATGTTTTATTGTCCCTGTATTAAGTATTTTTACACCCTTTCCGATTCTTCCCATATCGGAAGAATAAGTATCTGCATAGATTTTAATTTGTTCGAAGAGATTATCTATGAGCTTAGTCTTATGGCGATACATTGCCAGAATATAGGCTAACGAAGATGATAATTCATTATAAACCGGTACTTCACGACCTCCTGTCTCATTGAGCACTTTGACCCATACATTATTTCCAAAAGAGGATCGTTCCTCAACGGCTATCACATTCACATTCTGAATATAGCAATCGTCTCCAATCCGATAATTAGAAATATGATTAGCTACATTCTCAATTAAGACATCATTTCCAATTTCGCAATTGTGAATTGTCACATTCCGTATACCGGAATGCCGGCAAAGTCCTCCAGCTATTTGAAATGTTTTTTTGAAATGCCCTAAAGTAACTCTTCCCGAAAATCGAGCAAAAGAAACATGCTCAGGCGAAAAATCCTCTGGCACAAAGACTTGAGTCCAATCTTCAGCCACACATTGATTAACTATCAGTGAGTCAATCTCGTGTTGAGTTAAATTCCTCATACGTTAAATATTTAATTAGTATATAATATCCTTATTCCTCAAAGTATTATCAGAGTAAAGATCAAAAATCTATCTGCGTCCATCATTATAGGATCCCGACTGTAGCAGTATCACAATAACAGGCCGCAAATATAGAAATATAATACTAACAAGAAAATAAATTAACATTCTGCTGACTGGTTATTCTTCAACGAGTACAACTTTGGATATCATCAGATTAGGACCTGTCAAAGCTTTTGTATTCACGCTTAACGTTCCGTCATTAGAATCCTCACGCATTACATGAAGTTTTACCCATGTGCCTTGTTTGTTATGTACAGGAAGATCAAAATCACGCCCTTCAAAGCGAATGGAACCGCTCCTTCCATTATTGTTCCAATCTTCAAAAAATAGATAGAGCGAGCCGATCATACCTTCCGGACATTTAATCTTCATATCTATATTCTTCCCATGCCAAGCTGTACCTAAATCATCTGTCCACACACCATCACAAACTACCTCATAGGCTGTTTTCTTTTTGGAAACAACTTTATCTAACGCTTTCCCCCAAGGTCTATTTTGATTCATGTTCTCGTTTTGAGCAGCACATGCAATATACAGAATGGAATTATTAAACTCTTGAGGCACTTCACTTACAATTGGTTCACGATAAGTAAAAACCTTTTTCAACTGATCTACTGAACGCTCGGTCTGCGGATTAAAAGCTGAGGTATTCATGTAGTTAATTAATGAATGATTCAGTTGTCTGACTACCGGATTGGTCTGATCGGACAAAGGAAAACCTGAAACTAACAACTTGCCTTTTCCGACCTTAACCTCGAATATTGCACCCAGTTTATTATTTCGATGAAAATCGTCTATCGGCTGAGCTATCGCCTGATAGCTTTCCGGATAGTCATTCAAATAAAAAGCTCTTGCATTCTTGTACAGCTTCTGCCATTGCCAGTCGCTATGATATTGGGTCGGGAAAGATACTAAAGCCGGATGTTTTTCTTTTACTAAAAGACCTATTGTATTTTTTCCCTGTCCCGGGAAAAATGTCAGAGACCAGTAAAGCGGATAAAAGCTTATCGGGTCCATGGTTTCTTCATTACCCAAAGCTGAAGCATCCAATAATACTTTAGCTCCGTTGAGAAGGGCCTCGTAAGTTACCTCATCAAGACGATTGCGAACCAATACACTACCATTGGTTGTTTCGTGCATAGAAGGATAAACCCAGATTGACCATTGATTAGATACGGAATGATCTTTAAGTGATAACGTCACAGTCAATGGTGTTGCTTCCTTTATCTGATTTAAAGATACAGCTAAGCTATCAACGATTTTAGACGTACCACGTTCAAATAACTGAGGCGAAGAGATTCCCGATACGAATAATCTGCCATCCGGATAATTTAGCTTCCATTCTATCTGGTCCGTCATATCTTTATTGCCATAGTGAGCCAGCTGCATCTTCGCATTGAATGTTTCATTATTTTCCCATACGTATTTTGGCATTCGTAACAGCGTGACTGTTGTGTCGTGATGAGCCTTGAATTTATCAGGCGTAGTTATCCCTTTACTATCATAAAACACATCTAGCCAACCGATAAGAGCTTCTCCCTGTCCTTGATAATCCTGCAAACTAAGTAATTGTATACCTGCACAGGAAGGTGTACGCAGGAATGACTCAATTTCGTATTTATACATCAGTTGATTCAAAGCTCCGGAAGCCCTGACAAAGTCTTCATTCTGATTCTCAATATGATTTTTCTGTGCCTGCGCTCTGAATTTCTGAAAATTACGAGCTTTCAATGTTCCCGTATATTTCTTTATTTCACTCCAACGCGGATAAACCGGCCATTGTCCAATTTCATGAGCAATCACAGGTATATCTGATTTGGAATAAGTATCTTCAAAATCCCAATCAGTTGATGCTCCGCCTTTAATTCCTCGGGTTGAACCGATTCCGGGCAAATAATGTGTTGCCATAAACTGATCTACTGCCATCACTTTACGAGCTGTCGAAACGGCATAAATTCTTCGCTGATCCTTGTTGCGATAGGGTTCTATCCAGGTCTGCATTATATCAAAATCTGAATTCCCCAATTCATTCCCGATACACATCATTGCAAACGACGCATGGTTTCCATATACCTGAACCATGCGTTTTAATTCAGCTTTTGTAAAAAAATCTGCTGAAGGATTTTTACCTAACCCTTCAGGTTTACCCTTAGTTTGCATTTCAGGTCTGTCATCCGGAGTATTTGTCATCCACCAATCAATCCATATAGCTTCAGGTTGCAGATAAATTCCAATGCGATCAGCAGCTACAAAAGCTGCTCGCGGCGGGCACCACGAATGAAAGCGGGCGTGGTTTAATCCATACTCTTTATAAATCCGAAATATTCTCTCCCAATCTTCAACTTCGCATGATGGGTATCCCGTAAGAGGAAAATGTACACAATCCAGATTACCTCGTAGAAAAACAGACTTACCGTTTACTCGAATTTTAGATTTATCAACGGTTATTTCCCGAAATCCTATTTCCTGAGTAAAACAATCATAACTCCTTGATTTATCCTTAGGGTCAATTAAAGCAAGAGAAACTTCATAAAGGAATGGATTCATATCATCCCATAACTTCACCTCATCTGAGACAGATAAATTCAAATCAATTGGATTTTTCCCTTTTTTCAAATTCATCTGATAGACTTGTGAATAAAATTTCTCCTCTTTACCCCTTTCTTTAATTGTCAATTCAAGATTAATGCGTTTCTGTTTAGGACTGTCATTTATAATTGTATCCCGTATCTGTAATGCCGGTCGTGAAACAAATGTCTCTATACGCGGGGAAATAAATCGTATATCATCCTTAGCTATAAGCCTGATATTACCTACTACCCCATTCCATATACTTTGTGTATATTCTGTATAGGCATGTCCTTTATCTCCGATATTGTGAATCAGATCATTATTAATACGAATAGTTAGCTTATGCTTCCCGGACTTTAAATATCCCAAATCATGTATATGTGGAGAATTCAAGGCATCTAATGTAGATAATTCCTGATCATCTATGTAAATTTTAGATTCCCACATAACACGTTCCAATTCCAGAAATATTCTTTTGTTTTTCCAATCTATGGGTATAAGTATTTCTTTCTGGTACCAGGCTGGCCCATAATATTTATAAGCTCGTGTAAGTATTCCGAAATCAGATCCGGTTGTCTTTTCTCCGTAACCAGCTTCATCGGTTGTTCCAGGTAGCAGTATTTGCTGATCCAATGTATTGGAATACCATTTTTCTGAGACTCCTTTATCATGATTATCCAGTCGGAAATTCCACTTTCCTGCGAGCGATTTATACTCCTGTGCTTGAATAGAAGATGCCAGCAATAATGCTGAAAGCAGGTATTTTCTGTAATTGTGTTCCATTTCAGGTATTATTTTTTTTAAGAATATACGAAGATACAATAATTCTAATGAAACAAAAAAAGCAGCATACTCTATCAAGAGAGTACACTGCTTTTTTGTATTTAATCGTAGAAATATCAGCGATTATTTATTTTTGCGCTACAGCTGCTTTTGTCTCAAAAGTTCCAACAGGCGTATGCTGTTCTTTCATTGCCTTCTGTAATTTTTTCACGATTGATTTATATTTTGGATTATCAATCAAGTTATTATCCTCATGAATATCCTGAGCTAAATTGTAAAGTTCATAACCCATCTCACGTTTAGCCCCTTTTTCTTTTGCAGGCTGAAGTTTATAAATCAATTTCCAGTCTCCACTACGTACTGCATATTTACCCATAAACTCCCAATATAGATAGTCATGTTTCTTTTGCTTGCCTTTACCTGTCAAGGTCGGTACAAAAGAAATACCATCAGTATAAGGAACATAGTTTTTGACATTAGCTCCTGCCAGTTCTGTAAACGTAGGCATTAAATCCCAGAATGCACAAATATGATCTGACACAACATTTTCTTTAATTACACCCGGCCATTTAGCTATAAAAGGCACACGAAAACCACCTTCGTAGACATCTCGTTTAACACCTTTCAGTTTGCCGTCTCTTCCAAAGTATTTTGGATCAGCACCACCCTCTTCATGGGGTCCGTTATCACTTGAGAAAATTACTAATGTATTATCATCTAAACCTTTTTCTTTAAGAAGCTCCATTACTTCGCCAACATATACATCCAAACGGGTAATCATCGCTGCAAATTGCGCATGACGGTTTAATGTAGGATTATAGCGAGAACCTGCAGTCCCTCCGGTACGAGTTCCATTGGTATAAGAGTTCTTTCCATCTGAACCCGGATAACTGCTATCATCTGTAAATTTATTTACATAATACTGCAGTATCGAGTCATTAGGCTGATATAATTCGGCATGCGGAAGTGTATAGGTTAATACAGCATAAAATGGTTGTTCTTCACTTTGGTCACGAAGAAAATCCATAGCAGCCTGATGGATCAAATCACCCGCATATTCCTTACGATTCTCATAACCTTCACCATACATCGGATGTTGAGTATTCTGTTTAAGTTCAAGACGAATAACTTCTTTGTCTCCAGCTTTTTTACTGAAACGATTTAAGAAGTTAGGATAATGTAAATGTGCCTGATATTGGCAAATATATCCATAATATTCATCTATTCCTCTTAAGTCAGGCGTAGAAACAGATCCTTCATATCCTCCTGCCCATTTTCCGAACTGAGCGGTTTTATAGCCATTATCCTGTAAGATTTCAGAAATCACCTTACGATTAGGGTCTAAAGGTTCTTGTCCGGCAACAGCATAATCAGTACAAACTCCATATTGTACTTCTCCGCTCCAATACTCCTTATTATCACGAATATGTGTATGACCTGTATGCTGCCCCGTCATAAATGTAGCACGGGATGGTGCACTCACAGGAGCTCCGGCATAGGCCTGAGTAAATAACATCCCTTCAGATGCCATTTTATCTAAGTTCGGTGTATTAATATACTTTTGTCCGTAACAAGCTAAGTCACCGTATCCCATATCATCACAAAGGATAAAAACGATATTAGGCTTTGTACTTTTTTGAGCTGTAGCTACAAATGGTAATAGGGCAGTTGTCGAACAACATGCTAATTTCAATAAGTTCATTGTGTTCAGTTTTCTCTATAAAAAGAATTTGCATTCGGTTTAATGCAAATATCGGATATTTTATAAAATTTCTACGAATCATTACTGTTAATTTTTTCATTTATAAAATAAGAGAAACATATAACCTGATTATAACAAGAGATATAGAAGATAAAAAAAGTCTTTCCGGATATTTACACCGGAAAGACTTTTTACTATTTAATTTAATCAATTATTACACGAAAGCCCACATTATATGGAGCTTGCCATGGCTTGTAATAACGTCGTGAATAAGCTGTAGCTTTAGAAGATCTGTCTCTCCATGACCCACCTCTTACAATTTTATGATTAGGGAATGAAGCCTCTTTACTGTCTGAATCAGTCCATTCAGCAACATTTCCATGCATATCATATAATCCCCAAGGATTTGCTTTATATTGGCCACCTTTAGCACTAATCAAATTTTTATCATTAGATTCCTTATTACGTGGGACATAATCCCAGAATTGACGACAGAAGAAATCATCCGGCATAGGAACTGTTGGCTCAAGTCCCCATACAGCTAAATCTTTGATTGTGAAATCAGCTAAGTTCTCATATTCTGAATAAACCGCTGATTGATCTCCATACCACATATCCGTTGTACTACCAGCTCTACAAGCCCACTCCCATTGTTCTTCTGTAGGAAGTTTAATGTTCAAACCTGTTTTTTCACTCAAAAGTTTACAATATTCTTTTGCTTTCTCCCAAGTTACACGAATAGCTGGTTGGTTTGCATCATTTGCAGTATATCCCGGAGTCGTATGATCTTTCCATTGCTGACCTATAAAACGACTATCATGTTCAGGTATCAATGAGCGGATTTGCTCGTTAGTCACCTCTAAAGTACCCATCCAGAAACCTTTTCCAATATTTACTTTTTTGTGATCTATTGCTTGTTTTCCACCTTTATCTTTACCCATCATAAAAGAACCTTCTGGAATCCAGGTAAAATGCATATTAACGCCTGGCATAATTTCTACAACTTTTTCAGTCTCTGAATTACCTGAAAGCTGCTTTTGGCGAGCTTGTTCTGAATCAAATCCCCATGCACTGATTTTCTTCAAATCAACTTTAGTTTGTTTCACAGGTTCAGGCTTAACCGCTGTAACAGGATTTGCTTTCAAGTAGTTTGAGTAATCCGCCAACTCTTTTTTCCAATCTGTAGAAACATTTGCATACTTACGCATCAACTGCTGTCTGCGTGGATATTGTTCAAATGTCGCTTTATATCTTCCTGAGATTTCTAAGTCACCAAAATAAGGAGCATTAAAATCAACCCATTTATAAAGCGTATTCATATCCATTGAGTCTAGCTTCACGTTATTATGACCCTTTTCAATCATTTGAATCAACTCGCTATTTGATCCATGATATTCATAAGGATCCAATACTTTAATTTCAGCTTCCGGGCCCTGACGATATACATACGGATGAAGTGCTAAGTAGCTATTCTTCATATAGCGGTGTGTTGTGTAATTACCCCAACGCACATATTGAGTTTTCTCTTTTCCAGTAAGATCCATCGCTTCAGAAGATCCATCATGGCATGATATACAATATTTATCTAGTATCGGCTGGATTTCATTTTCAAAAGAAAAAGGTCTTGTTCCACCAGCAGGTGCTGTAAGTGATACAGCCTTTTTTGTTGATGCAATCACACGTTTAGGAATTGGAACCGTATTTTGGTCTTCGTGACAACCTACGCATGACACAACTTCGCCAGGCATTGCTGTAAACCAACTTCTCATCCATTGAATAGCATGACCATTTTCATCCAAAGGCTGAATAGAAACAGGTGTATTTGCAGGTATTTTGAAGATAACAGAACCATCCTTTTCTACATCTACAGTTCCTAACTCACGTTTCAAATCCCATCCACTCTGTACCCCTAAGGCATCAAAATCAGAAGGCGATTTCATATAAGCATATTCATATGCAAATAAACGAAGTTTTTTCACTGTTCCTTTAGGTACATTCTGCAATCCTTGTCCTTCGTAAATATCCTGAATAAATACTGTTGCTTCTTTCTCTTTCAAGTTAACTTTATCAGGAATTACCGGTGGTACAGGACGCTTCTTAACAGGTATTGGTGTAATATAACCTGTACCCTCCGACTCTTCAATCAAAGTCATATTATCAAAAACGTCAACCAGATAAATCCCCCACAAAGCATCTTTATGCGGCTTGGCTGAAACCAGGAAGTATTTATCATTCAATGGAAATGGACGGCTGAATTGAGGATACACACCATCAACCAAACGGTCGCGGATTATAGGCTCAACCTTACGTTTTCTAAAAGGTATTTCCTGAACAACACCATCAGCTTCCTGACGCCCTTGTGCCGGATCAAACACGATCAATTTCCCCGAACGAGGCACACCATGGTGCCCTGATACAATACCTACAAATTTATTGCCGGAATTTGGCAATTGCTGCATATCATATACACTGGTAGGCCAGTATGAATTACTTCCGTATAATGCTTTACATTCAGTTCCATCCGGATTTGAATGCATTATAATGCGGGTGAAATAATGTGTTAAATCAGTGTATTCATAACGTGTATACATGATACGACCATTATTCAATACGGTTGGAGACCAGTTACCATCCTGATCGAAAGTAATTTTTCGCATTGAATTATCTTTAGGATCATACAATGCAAGATTCATAATAACACGTTCTCCGTGTTCGCATGGAATACCATTGTAACCGATATTCGTTGTAAACAAAATACGCCCGTCAGGTAAATAACAAGGATCAGCATATTCTAAATCCTGCTCAGGAGCTTTAGATATATGTTTCAAGTTATTTCCATCAAGTCCGATTTCATAAATATGCCAGTTATGATACTCCTGATTATAGAAACCGTCAAGAATAGTTGGCTTTGGAGTTGCAAAAATCAAACGGTCAGCATCCCAGTGCATTTGGACGTCTGCAATACCTTCCCCACATTCCGGTTTAAAGATTGTACGCTTTTTCATTTCGGGTTTGCGTAGATCTGATAACTCACAGATCTCGGCATTATAACCTGTAGAAGGTGTTTCAATCAATCCCATATAGTTACTGAATGGCATACACATTTTATTTGCGAATGCACGACGGGCATCTTTGCCTAATCCAAATTTAGTAACTACTATTTTATCCATATCCAACACTGGATTCGATAAAGCAATTTCTCTCTGATTGGCAATAATCTCTTTAGCTTGTGCTAAAGCAACTGTACTATCTTTCCCATTGATATTTTCTAAAACAGCAGGCAGATTTTTTTTGATATAACTAAGCTTTTGTTTTGCTTTGGTGTAATCAAATCCTTTTTGGCTTTTCATATCTTCTATAGCCAATTCCAATGCTTCAGTGTTCACCCATTTAATACGTTCTCTTACATCTCGTGAATTAGCAAAACTGACACTCGGAAGTGTACAGCCAACCAAAGCCGATAAATAAAGAAAACGAAAAGTGTTTTTTCTTTTCATAGGTTTTAAAGTAATTAATATAGTATTTCTAATAATAAGCCTTTTTTTGCCTGTATTTCAAGATTTTCATCCAACTTAATTATTCTTTTATCCTGGAAATCTTCAACATAAGGAGCTATTATCTGAGCCTTATTTTCATCCACCCCTAGTTTTTCCCAATTGATTTTAAGTTTTATTTTGTGGCTCTTTGAATCAAAATTACCCAAAGATAGTAAAACTTTATTAGATTTCACAAAAGATGTCACTTTTACATTTTCTTCTGTTGTTTTTACGGGAGATTCAGAATCCCAATATCCGATCATTTTAGCATCATCTATCCCAAAATCCTCCCATAGTTTCCAAACCGGTGCCGGAGAATATTGACCATAAGAATGACGAGCTGTTGTTCCATATACCATTCCTAAATATCTGTTTCCTCCATCCTGAAGCATTTCACTCATCATGCCGAAAGGTATTCCCGAAAACTGAACAAACCATTGATCCGGTGTCATTTGATCATACCAGAAGTGCTCACCAAACCATAGTCTGTCCAAATATGGAAAGAAGTCGGTATATTGATTAGCTGG
>JBOFIZ010000422.1:0-2586 GCA_051650425.1 Bacteroidales bacterium | reverse complement strand
AATCAGACTTAGTATATGGCTCTGGCTCATACTTTGTCCCAAAGTCATAAGCATTTTTTTCAGCCTCACTATTTCTCTTAGACTTCTTAATGCCTTTCTCATTAAGGATTCTGTTCTTAACTTCAATAAACTTCATCATGCTAGCACATAGGTTCTAAGATTGGCTTACCATCAAATATAACAGACACATTCATTAGAGGCTCACTACTTCCTCCTTTATTGTAATTAGTCTCTGGATGTGTAGTATCCTGTCCACAACCAACTCTCATTACAAACAAGTTCTGAGTTAAATACTCAATATACAACTGGCTATGCCAATGCCCTGTTATTACACTCATCTGCTTTTTAAGGCATCTGTCTTTCAAAGTATTCCTAGTTAGCTTAGTACCATGAGTGAATAACAAGTCATACTGATTATCCTCTAACTCATCACAGAAAGTCCAAGATGGAGTATTTAGTATATCTCCCAACTCTCTCATATACCCTCTTGGAATACCAGCAGTAAATGCTTTCCTATATGGTAAAATATCATGATTCCCAAGTGTTACAAAAGCATTTGGAAACTCCTTATACCACCTTGCTATATGAACCATACATTCAGTAAGCTCATCACCAGCACTAGGTAAATCAGGATTCTTCTCATGATAACTCATGGCTTGATGACTAATAATATCCCCTATAAAGACAGTCTTAAATTGCCATTTATTAGCCCCATAGAGAGTATCTGCAATCTTAGTGTACTTATCCTTAATAGATACACAATGATTGAAATAATCAGGGTGTACTGCTGGAAAATGAGGGTCTGCTATAACAAGATATACAACAGGGAGACTTTTATCAATATCAAAGTCATTGCCTTTTGATTTCACCTTCATATTTTCAAGCTCTTCATTGACAAAAGACCATCCATTTCCTTTTGAAACAGCCTTGCCTGCTTCCTTCCTTATATAAAAGCCTTCATCTTCAGCATTAAAGAATCCGCGACTTTTAGAACAATCTTTCCAATCACCTTCTGGAATCTTTGACTCGCAAAATCCTTTAAGATATTCTTTCAATGTCTTATCTCCAATCCTAACACTATCTACATCGTGAAATGTGAGATAGCCATTATTCATAGAAATCAACTTTCTTATATTGCCTCCTACATTATTTCCAACAACAGGAGCTACTACATTAAGGACTTCATTAGCCTCACTAACAATTTCCTTTTTAAGGTTGCTAAGACGCTTTCTTACAAGCTCTTGATGATAGAAGTCATCAGGGAATCCCATCTCAGGAAGAAGCTCAGAAGCTAATACTGACAAATAACCATTCCAATCATTAAGCCTTTTAATTAACCAATTCTTACTAAAAGGCTTACCTTTAATCATTACATACTCACTCATATCTTCATCATTTTATAAAAACCATTTGATTCAATTAACTTCCAATATTGCTTTTCGACAGCTTCAATAACCCAATCAGGACAGTTGAACTCAGTTTTAATAGCATCTAATTCTCTTCTTGTTAAAGTACAATCATGTATTCCGTTAGCCCACTCTTTTATTTGAAAGTTTACGCTAGCCTTGCAAAGAAGTATTTTATTAAGCAATTCACTTTCAGTGCACTTTATACAATTAAGGATATTTCCATCACTAGTTCTCTCCTTAACATATCCATCAAATGTCTTTCCATAACTCTCAATAATATGGAAAGCCTGCTTAGAATCAAAGCCGTCATCACTTTGTATTCCTTTATACATTGGAGTCTTAGTCCCACAGAAATTAAAGTTCTCAACATTTGCTTTGTAAAACTCATAATCTCTTTCAAAGCCAATACTGTACTTCATACTTCTTGTTGTTTTAGTTTCCTATACTGCCATAAGGCTTGTATAACCTTATTCTGTTTTGAGATTTTAGCTTCAAGCTCTCTCTCCCTAGAATATCTCCTCATATAGTTTGCACTTCTTATTGAGTCAAGACAACTAAATATACCAGATGTCTCAATATAATATCTACAAGCTCTATAATGTTTTTTCCAATCTTCACCAGTATCAATAATAGATATATTGCTATCTGAAATAAATCCATTATAGGACACATCATGAGATAATGGCGATTTTGAGCAAAAATTTAGATTCATATATGAGAGTATTTGCTTACTTATATACTTCACATATAAGTCTACCTTTTCAAATGTAGATAAAGCCTCATACATACTAACAATCTCATTGTATCTGTCTATGACATTATAGTCATATTTTGATTCTACACATACATCTTCAACTTTTACTTCCATACTACTCAAATAAAAAGTTTAGTTTCTTCCTAATATACTTAACCAGCTTCTTGTCAATCACATATTGATTAAAACCATTGTAGATATGATTGATAGTATGCTTCTTACAAGGCTTACCATATATCTTCTCTGCCATCATTCCATACAAAACTAGTTGGATAGCATAGATATTATAAGAACTCTGGTCTAAATCCTTGAATATCTCTGTCATCTTGCTATAAGCCTTATGGAGAGAATCCTTCTCATTAGTCTTCCAATCCTCAATCTCTATGTGATTCTTGTATTCCAATACCAAGTCTGACTGCCCAG
>JBOFIZ010000421.1:0-1824 GCA_051650425.1 Bacteroidales bacterium | reverse complement strand
ATAGACCGTAACCAGTGCGGACGTATCGGACTGTTCAAAGAAACAGCCTACAATATGTTTATTCCTTATGTGAATCCGCAGGCATGTGGCAACCGTACGGATGTTCGTTGGTCTAAGTTTATGAATGCACAGGGACAAGGTATTATGGCTTCTTCTACAGCACCTTTCCAAATGTCGGCATTGCCATATACTGATCACGAATTGAATGATGCAACGCATCAGAATCAGCTTACAGAAGGAGATATCACGATCCATCTGGATGCTGAGCAAGCCGGTATCGGAACAGCAACTTGTGGTCCGGGTGTATTACCGAAATACAGAATACAAATTGAACCAAAAAGCTTTAGCTTCACACTACAACCTTTTTGAATGAGAATTTAATCATACAAGAAAGCCTCTCTGGCCGTAAAAGGCAGAGAGGCTTTTGTTTTCATAGCACTGATTCTCGGACTGAATCAATCAAATACATACGTACTAAATACGTATAACACGAATGAAAATTTATAGAAACTTAAAAACACTTGCATTGAGTCTTACTTTAATCATCCAGATAGTTCTTCCGTACAGGCCGGAAACTTAGAATCTTCCGGGCCGGAATGATTATTTCATGTTTATGAATTGGATGAGCTTTTTTGATCTCATCCCGTTCCTTTAAATAAAATGTGCCGAAGCGTTTGATATTTAAAGAACCTTTAGACATAACTCTGTGGGTAATAAATTCAAACATGTCAGGGACTAATTCTTGTAATATAGCCCGATCGACATGATACTTATCTGATAAGTAATTTATTATTTCCGTTCTGTTCATTTTTGAAATTTATCTTATAGTTTTATAATCAGATTATCCCTTCTATTTTACACATCGTATAGGTAGCAATGTTTGCTGATTGATACCTTCAGTATTTGATTGTACCGGATAGCTAATCTGAATACGACATATATATGGGCTTGTAGTTGTACCTGAAGCTGTTGATGTCCAATAATATCCCCATGATCCCATTCCACTTGCAACCGTGTTCCCCGGATAGATATAACCGGATGGGGATAATAGGGTCTTATTTAAATATAAAACTCCCCAATTGATTAATGTCTGTCCGTCTGCTTGAACCTTTGTAAGTCTCTCCCAAGGCGTAATTTCCTTTCTATCTCTACTTAGTAACCGGTATTCAGCTGCAGTCGGGACACGCCAGTCTCCTTTAGGAACAAAACCTTTATCAGTTAAATATTTACATATATCTCCGACTTTTTTTGACGGATCATGATGTAATGCTAATGAATATTCCTCTTCTCCTTTATTAGTCGAAGAGATAACAGATAAACATGGAATTTCAGAAATTAGCATACTTGGATCAGATAGAACGGTACCATCCGGGCCAACTCCAATTAAACTTCCAAATTTAAAGAACACTCCCTGCTTGGTTACTGTAGCAGGCGATGAATTGTCCGGGTCATAATCAAACGTAAGCTGTTTTCCGTCCCAATAGATATTTGAATCAGCAAAGATCAATTCTCGCAGATAAGGTTTTAAAACCATATCTTGCTGAATATTTGTGATAGTTGCACCTAAAGGATATATCTGGCCGTTAAAAATCCAACCTGCGTGTGTAAGCTTTTTCAGTGCATCAAGTTTCAATGAAGACAATGTAACACTTCCACCTTCGTCGACGAACTGACTTCTTAATTTTGAAAAATCGGATGGCTTGCTAATCTCTTTCGCATCTAATGCATCTTTCCAGGCATAAGTAATCTTATAGAGTGCTTTATTATTTTCCGGAGATTGATCCGCTACACATCTTACTCCATAACCCAATTGACTGTTGTAGT
>JBOFIZ010000420.1:0-2606 GCA_051650425.1 Bacteroidales bacterium | reverse complement strand
CAGAAACCTGTCACCGGTTTCAGAATCAGTCATGCCGATCTGATGCAGGGAGGTGAATTGCGATTCGAACTGACAGACAAACCTAAACTTTAATTATACAGCTCTTTCTCCGCACAGCCGGAGGAAGAGCTATTCCTGTTTTAAAGCGCATCCAGTATCTTATACAGCGAAAAAACCAACTTATATGCGTACCGAAGATAAAGTACATGAATTATTTAAAATCTATTATTCCCGCTTAATGCTGTTTGCTCTTCGTTTTGTAGATGAAGATGTGGCAGAGGATATTGTTCAGGACGTGTTTCTGAATATCTGGGAGCGGAAGGATGAACTGGAGATGGGTGATCAGATCTCTTCTTTTTTATACCGGTCAGCCTACAGTAAATGTTTAAATCACATCAAGCACGAGCAAGTCGTAAAAGGATATGGCGAGAATCAACTGAAACTGGCGGACGAGCGAGCCGCTTATTTTAATCCCGACAACAACGATGTCATTCAGCAGATAGAGAATGAGGAGCTGAGTTTATCAATCAGTCAGGCCATCAATGAACTTCCTGACAAATGCAGGGAGGTGTTCCGTCTGAGTTATCTCAATGAGATGAAGAACAAAGAGATAGCCGAATTTATGCATATTTCTCTGCGTACGGTAGAGGCACATATGTATAAAGCACTGAAGTATCTCCGCGGACGTCTGAAGGAAAATGATCTGTTTTTATTTTTCCTCATTTTTTTTAGCTGAAGACGTAAGTGTTTTTTTTGATCGGGTTGTTTTACTATTAAAATACGAAATAAAGCATGTTGAATGATGAACTAATATATAAATATTTAAATCGTCAATGCAGTGAAGATGAATACAAGCAAATCTTAGACTGGATCAATCAGTCGGATGACAACAAAGAGGAGCTTTTCAGAATCGAGGCATTGTGGATTCAGGGAAAGTCTGCCAAATACGGCAACGACGAATACCTGGATGCAAAATGGAAAGAGTTGCTGAATCGGACGGAGCAAAAGAATAAGAAGACTAAATCTTTTTATCTGACTTTATTAAAGTATGCTGCCGTGGTGATGGTGTTCATAATTAGCGGATATCTGTTGATAAACTATACAAAATCTTCGGCTCCGCAAGAGGAATGGACCTGTTTTGCGACAACAGATACGGTAAAAGAGATTCAAATGCCGGACGGGACGAAAGTTTGGTTAAACAAGAATACGAGTCTGAAATACAAAATGACAACGGGAAAGCCGCTTATTTGTGAAGTTCAGTTAAAAGGTGAAGGTTATTTCGATGTGCCGAAGAACAAGGACAGGCAGTTTATTGTTGAAACTCAATGTATGAAAATAAATGTGCTCGGAACGGAGTTTAATGTGAAGGCTCTGGCAGATGCCACACAGGAAGAAACTTCGCTGATAGACGGGAAAATAATGGTGGAAGGAGTCAATAAGGATTGTCTGATTCTGTCGCCCGGCGAACAGGTAACACTGGATGCACAAACTTCGGCGTTGAATCTGAAAAAGATAAATTCAAGTTTGCAAGGCTGTTGGCGAGCGGGGCTTTTCCCATTCGAACAGGCCAATATATATGAGATAGCCCGGACATTGGAACAGTATTATGCGGTGAAGATTTTTATTTCGCCTAACGTTGATACAACGATCACCTATTCGGGTGTATTGAAACAGAAAGATAGTATCGAAAAAGTATTGTCATTGTTGAGTGGTGCAATACAGATAAACTATAAAATAAAAGACAATCGCGTTTATATTGATAAGCGGGACACAATAATAGCTGATTAAGTAACAAAAAATGAAGAATTTAGTATTAGCCCTGACAGTCACACTGACCTCTTGTTTTTTTGTCTCTTGTGAAGAGAAAAAAGAACCGATCGATTACGTTGATGTATTTATCGGGACGGGAGGACACGGGCATACATTCCCGGGAGCAACCGTTCCTCACGGGATGGTTCAGTTGAGTCCGGATACACGTATCTATGATTGGGATGCGTGTAGCGGTTACCATTTTTCGGATTCTACGATCAATGGTTTTTCCCACACACATGTCAGCGGTACGGGTTGCAGTGATTACGGAGATATCCTGATCATGCCTTTTACGGGAGATCCGGACTTGAAACCGCACGACGGAAAATCACAACAGTTATCGTTTGCTTCACCCTTTCAACGTAAGAACGAGAAAGCTACTCCGGGTTATTACTCCGTTTTGCTGGATCGCTACAATACGAAAGTAGAGCTGACTACGGCAGATCGGGCAGGTTATCACCGGTACACTTATCCGGGAAACGAAAAGCAGGGGGTGATCGTGGATCTGGATTATGCGATTCAGGGACAAAACAGCACGAAAGTGAAACTGGAGATTCTGAATGATCACGAAATACGAGGTTTCAAGCAAACCAGTTGGTGGGCAGCCAATCAGAAGATTTATTTCCACCTGATCTCTTCGAAACCTTTTGATGCAGTTCTTTATGAAAACGATACATTGACACACCGGACAAGTATCGACTCGAAAAGCGGGAAAGCAGTTCTATATATCAAAGATCAGTCTGCCGAACCGTTGTTGCTGAAAGTCGGAGTTTCTTGTGTGGACTACGAAGGTGCAC
>JBOFIZ010000419.1:0-4187 GCA_051650425.1 Bacteroidales bacterium | reverse complement strand
TTGAAGGTAATATACGTAACACCGGTGTTCACGCTTGTGGTGTCATTATTGGCAAAGATGATCTCATGAACTATGTACCGATATCAACTGCTGATGATAAAGAATCAGGGGAAAAGATGTTGGTTACTCAGTATGAAGGATCCCTTATTGAAGATGTTGGAATGTTGAAAATGGACTTTTTAGGACTTAAAACATTATCGATCATCAAAGAATGTATTGAAAATATTCGTATCAGATCAGGGGTAACTATAGATATTTCACAAATCTCTTTAGAAGATAAGAGAACATATGAATTATATAGTTCTGGAAAGACAACAGGCACATTCCAGTTTGAATCGGCTGGTATGCAAAAGTATTTACGTGAATTACAACCTTCAACTTTTGAAGATCTAATTGCGATGAATGCTTTATATCGTCCGGGACCAATGGATTATATACCTTCATTCATTGCTCGTAAACACGGACAAGAACCAATTACATATGATATCCCTATCATGGAGCGATACCTTAAGGATACTTATGGTATTACTGTATATCAGGAACAGGTGATGCTTCTTTCTCGTTTACTAGCAAATTTCACTCGTGGTCAATCAGATGAACTTCGTAAAGCAATGGGTAAAAAACTTATTGATAAAATGAATGCTCTGAAGGTTAAGTTTATGGATGGAGCTAAATCGAACGGGCATGATTTGAAGATTTGCGAAAAGATCTGGGCCGATTGGGAAAAGTTTGCATCTTATGCGTTCAATAAATCCCATGCAACATGTTATTCATGGGTAGCTTATCAAACAGCATACCTCAAAGCTAATTATCCGCCTGAATATATGGCTGCGGTCTTAAGTCGGAATATCTCAAATATTGCAGATATTACAAAATTTATGGATGAGTGTAAGGCTATGAGTATTGAGGTTCTTGGACCTGATGTAAATGAGAGTTTGCATAAATTTTCCGTAAACAACAAAGGTCATATCCGTTTTGGACTTGGAGCGATCAAGGGCGTTGGAGAAGGTGCTGTTCAGGCTATTATAGACGAAAGAACAGCCAATGGTCCATTTCAAAACATTTATGATTTTGTTGAGAGAATTAATCTAACTGCATGTAATAAGAAAAATCTGGAGAATCTCGCTTTAGCAGGAGCCTTTGATGGAATTGATAAATTAAAACGAGAGCAATATTTTCAGGAAAATTCAAAAGGAGAAATTTTTCTGGAATCATTAGTCAGATATGGCAATAAAATTCAGGCCGATAAATCTACTCAGATAAACTCCTTATTTGGAGATGATCATGGATCAATTGAAATCGCAAAACCTGAGATACCTTTTGGTGAATCATGGTCAGATCTCCAGCGTCTTAATAAAGAACGAGAGCTTGTAGGAATATATTTATCCGCACACCCTCTTGACGAGTATCAAGTTATTCTGGAAGGAGCTTGTAACACTCAAATGGTAGAAATGCAAAATAAAAATGATCTTATCGGCCGCGAGATTGTTATGGGAGGTATGGTTACAAATATTCGTGAAGGTATGACTAAAACGGGAAACCCCTTTGGCATTATGACTATTGAAGACTTTAGTGGTGCTACAGAAATTCCGTTTTTTGGAAAAGACTATATGAATTTCAGACCATATTTAATCAATGGGTTATTTATTTTAATCCGAGGTCGTATGGAACCTCGTCGCTTTAAACAAGACGAATATGAATTGCGAATTGGAACTATTGATTTAATGTCTGAAATCAAGGATAAATTGATCCAGAAATTAACTGTTTCTTTTCCTATCGAATGCTTATCTCCAGAAATTTTAAAAGATATTTCAGCCTTAATTGATAAGAAAGAAGGAAATGTTGAACTGTTTTTTGAGGTCATTGATCATCATCATGATGCAATTATTCCATTGAGAAGCAAAACAAAACGTATCGAGGTAACAAAACAATTGCTCGAATATTTGAAATTATCTCAAGAAATTTCTTATAAAATAAACTAGCATTTAAAAATTAAGTTATTATTTTTGGCTTCGATAATTCTCGAATTATAATATTATAAAGAAATACAAACATCTCCTCACAGGAGATATTTGACTTTTTATTTAATCTAAAATTACAGAAAAATGGCATTAGTAATTACAGATAGTAACTTCAAGGAGTTACTTGAGTCAGGAAAACCATTAGTAGTAGATTTTTGGGCAGAATGGTGTGGACCATGCCGTATGATTACTCCTATCATTGAAGATTTAGCAACTGAGTACGCTGATCGTGCTAATATTGGTAAGTGCAATGTTGATGATAATAGTGAGATAACTCAACAATTTGGTATCCGCAACATTCCAACTATCTTATTTTTCAAAGATGGACAATTAGTAGATAAACAAGTTGGTGCAGCTCAAAAACCTGCTATTGCAGCTAAAGTTGACGCACTTCTATAAAATAAAAAGGAGCTACTTTAAGAAGTAGCTCCTTTTTATTTTATAGATTATTGACTCCTACAATTTAAATTTCATCAATTTGGCTATCGTAATCTGGTATTGATTCTCCAGATCCAATAAAATTTGATATGAATCATAGTAACTATTAAGCTCTACAAAATACTGTAGCATTGTAATCTCATTATTTTTTACTGATTTATTAATGACATCCAGATTGTTTTGAAGCTTAAATAGATCCTTATAGTTTCTAAGTGATTCCTTTAATCGCAAATAGTCATTATATAATTGTTCAAACTGAGAATTTATATTTTGCTCTTTTGATTGAGCCTTTTTCATAGAGGCATGAAATGATTCTTTCGCAAGTTTAATTCTGTTTGTATTTGCGAAAATCGGAATGCTCATTCCCACACTTATCCCACCAATATGACTTTCAAACAAATCTTGCTTATATTGTAATTCCAACTTTGGTAAAGAACCTGCTTTAGCAATTGTTATCTGTTTTTGTGCAATGGCAACGTCCCATTTTTGCATATTCAACTCCTCATCCGATTGGATAAAACTGGTTTTCAATGCATGATAAGAAGGCATATCAACTGTATCTGTATAAGCCAGCAAATCCATACTTAAGGGAATACCTCCGTTAAATGCTTTTAATTGTTCTTTCGCATTTCTCAAAGCTGCCTTATTTGACTCTATATTCGTTAATACATTCATTCTTTCCAGATCTATCTTATTCTTCTCCAAAACACTTGCCTGTCCTTTATTTACTCTTTCTTTATACATATCCGATAATATCTGAGCATTCAATAGCCGCAACTTTAACATCACATGCTGTTGATTCAGATATATCAGATTCAGACATAATAGTTTCACTTCCAGCAGAAGGTCTCTTTTAAAGGCTGTATAAGCAGATTCAGCTTGCTTACCGGATAACTTACCTAATTGATTTCTATAAAAATATAATGTCGGAAAATCAAATGATTGTGATACGGAGAAATTGTTACCTCCTTTATGCTCATATGATATTGAAGGATTGTATAAGTTGTTATTGATTTTAGTTGAGAGTTTATTTGCTTCTGTAGTAGAACGCATGCCTGAGAGCATTTCATTATTTTTCTCTACTTCACTAAGTATATAATTTATCGTTTGTTGAGAATAAGTTTTACTAAGTGGATTTAGCAAAATCAGCAGTATTAACAATTTAAAAAACCGACTCATACAGAATTATTTATAATTATATATTAAGAACAATTCTCAGATGTGATGGTTTAGTAGGTATTAATAGAAAAAACGGTCTGCAGATTTTCTACAGACCGTTTCTTATTTATTTGTTTAAATCATAATCTTTCAAATACTCTTGTAGTCTTTGACGTGCAAAAAATATTCTACTTTTTACAGTCCCTAATGGCAAACCCATTTTGTCTGCAATTTCCTGATATTTATACCCGGCAACATGCATTGAGAAGGGTATCTTATATTCAGGAGAGAACTTATTAATTGCGGCCATAATCTCATTAACCGTATAAGAACCGTCCGGTGTATCAAAACCCGAATCTTGAGGTAAATTCAAGTGATATAGATCTTCGGTTTGATCTACCATTGTCTGATTACGAACAATACGTCTATAATTATTAATGAAGATATTACGCATAATCGTAAATACCCATCCTTTAAAATTTACGTTCTCGTAGTACTTATCCTGATTGTCAAGTGCTTTTAGGGTTGTGTCCTGAAGCAAATCCTCGGCATCGTCTCTATTCGCTGTTA
>JBOFIZ010000418.1:0-18771 GCA_051650425.1 Bacteroidales bacterium | reverse complement strand
TTTTTTATATAGTGTTTTTCTAATACTAAATAGAATAAATTATTGTTCTGAGTATTAAAATAACAATGTATATTATGGAGAATTCTTCAAAATTCAACCACAAACTTTTTTCGACAATATTGTTCGGTTTAAGAATGATGTCTGGTTGGCTTTTCCTTTCGGCATTTTTAAGACGAGTTGTTTTAGCACCTGAAAAACTGGACCCATCATCATTAGAATATGTTGGTATAAAGTTTAACACCTTTTTACCTCATGCGGTAGGAATACAGCCTATGCTAGAATATTTGCTAACTCATGGCGATTTATTGTTTGTCTTTTTGATAGTATTTACGATTATTGAAGGATTGTGCGGACTTGGCTTAATGCTAGGTTTTTTCACTCGTTTGACTGCATTAGGTACTACTTGTCTCTCCTTCGGGATTTTGTTGGGGGCGGGATGGTTAGGATCAACCTGCCTTGATGAATGGCAAATCGGTGTATCGGGTGTCGCTTGTGGCTTAACTTTGATTATGGCAGGAAGTGGTTATTACTCTTTAGATAATCTGATTTTTGCTAAATATATTAATGAATCAAAGCCTAAATGGATAGTTTGGATTACTTCCGGGCGATTACCGATCTCGGATAAAGCGATAAAACAAACAAGCTTTTGGATTGGTATTGTTGCTATTTTTATTACTTTATGGTCTAATCAGATTTTGCATGGAGGTGTTTGGGGAAAGCTGTTTAATTGGTCAAAAAAACCTTTTGTTGAGGTGAGTGAAACGTCTTTACGGGGTGATAATTTGAGTTTTGATGCATACAGAACAAATGGATCCGATGTCTCTGGAGCTTTTGTTATTGAATTAATAATTGCAGATCAGCAAGACAGAACTGTTTGGAAATATGATTTTCCGCATAAGAATTACGCGAATATGACTATTGATAATATTTATATATCTAAAATACGAACAGGTAAATATAGTCTTGAGATACCTTTAGGTGCAAAGGCAAATATACAAATCAAGGATAGTTTGTTTCGAAATCTTAGTGGAGGCGAATATGAGCTCAAGCTGATAGATGTTGGCGGGGAGGTATGGAAGCAATCATTTGTTGTAGAGCACTGATAAAAAAGAAGAGTCTGAATTCAGTTTTCAGGCTCTTCTTTTTTAGTTTATAGCGAGATGTTGTTTTTATTAGTTGCTGGATGCAGAAACCTAACGGGCTTTGGGGTTGTTATATATATTGCTGAACTTTAACTAAATGTATTATATGATGGACCAAATCAATGTAAAAACTCACAAACCAAAAGTGCTTGTGTTAGGTTCTAATTTTGGAGGTCTGACAGCGGCACGTCTAATTCGTGAAGAGGCTGGTCAAACAGTTGATATTACTGTTGTGGATCGTAAATCTTATCTCTTGTTTGTTCCGAATATTCCTTTAGAAGTATTTGCGAACAATGATCCTATTGATAAACTGCATATGCCTTTTTATCATTTTCTTAAAGATGATAATATTGATTTTCTTCAAGCTGAGGTGAAGGAGATTGATGTTGTTTCAAAAAATGTAACTATAATGCCGGTAGAGCGGCTTGGAAGTGCGATTGAAAAGGTATATTATGATTATCTGGTTATAGCATTAGGTGCACGACTGGATTATTCAGCCATACCTGGATTTGCTGAATACGGTCATACTGTTTCAGATAGTTATTATGGTAATAAATTGCGGCGCTATTTATTTAACGGACATTATAAAGGGGGTCCTATAGCTATAGGTTCGGCTCGTTTTAAAATGGGTAAAAAAGGGAATCCAGAATGGCTAAATGAAATGAAAGCTGCTTGTGAAGGACCTCCGTTAGAGATATCACTGGGATTATCCGATTTACTTGAACATCATAAATGGGGTAGTTCAAAAAATATTACGCTATTTACACCTGGGGAGTATATTGCCGAAGATGCAGGTATTCCGATTGTGAAAGAATTCTTGCATATGGCTGTTGATGAAATGAAAATGGGTTATGTGAATAATGTCGGCGATATTAAAGAAATATATAAAGACGGTATTGAATTTATTAATGGTCAATCCGTAGAAGCAGAATTAAAAATAGTCCTTCCGAACTGGAACCCTCACACTTTTATGAAAGATTTACCGATAGTAGATGAGGAAGGTTTCTTAATGACTGATTTATTTATGCGAAATCAAGAACATCCGGAAGTTATGGGTGTAGGTGATGCAACTGCTTTAGCTGCGCCGAAACTAGGTGGAATAGGAGATATGCAGGCTCGAATTGTCGCTCGACAGATAGCTAAGGATATGGGTGTGTTAAAGCATCCTGAAGAAGATAAACCTTTTAATCCTGTGATTATGTGTTTCGGGGATATGGGACATCATAAGGCCTTTTATATTCATTCGGATCTTTTCTATGGAGGAAAAACGGGAATAATGAAAATGGGGCATATGTATTATGCTATGAAAATGGGATTTAAAGAAATGTACTACCGTACGGGAGGCAAGCCTCCGGGATGGGGTATTCGTTTGACAGAAATAGTTGGTGATTGATTAATGACTGCTCAAGTCGTATTAATAAAAGAGACCTGATAAAAATCTTTTACCAGGTCTCTTTTATTATTTTCTAAATTTTACATGCCTTTCTTTAATCCGATTTTAATTAAAAACCAATTCATAGGATAAGCTGTAATAAAGCCACATAGCATAGCTATTTGCATATTAAACCAAAAATCGACAGAAGTTTTGCTGTATTGATAACCATCATTGATAATAAATATGGATATTGCCATCCATCCATACATGCCGATTTGCCAGGATGTTAATGATAAGAAATCAGCTTTAGCGGCTTTCTCAATAGCTTTCTGTATAGGAATTTTGCTATCCATTTCTCTTATAGCGGCATATTGAAAATATACACCAATGATTAAAGCTAAAATATAATCAAATATCCATGCTCCGATCAGAAAACTGCCTCCAATAAAAATAGGATGAAGTCCGGTGAATGACTCCCCAATAATGTCAGCTAAAGTACAACCTGCTCCACAATGTAAGGCGGATAATCCAATAGATTGCCATTTGGGACGATTCATGTTCATATCGGACATGTCCATCTTCATGTCATCTTTCATGTTCATATCGGGCATGTCCATTTTTATGTCTTTCTTCATGTTCATATCAGACATATCCATTTTTATATCTTCTTCTTTTGTCCGGATATTCTTTTTGCCTCTTCCAATGCATAAATAGGCGATTAATCCAAGAATAGAAGCCCAGAGACCGGTTAAAACCCAAACAGGACCCATGATTTTCATGTCTTGTTTATGAGAACGTAAATCTATAGCGATATAAATAGCGCAAAGTAGAGCGATGGTCAAGGTTAATCCACCGATAATTGTAAAAAGGTTTAATGATTCCATAAATTAAATATGATAGAGTTTTAGATGAATTTAATAACATTAGAACACTCGATAGATGAAAAAGATTAGAGCTTTGGCCAAAAAGGGTTGCATGAGAAGCAAAATGATAAAATTGAAGATTGAAGTTGTTTGAATATGTCTAAAAATCAAAGGATTATTAATTGAATTTATCCTTTTAAATTAGTAAGTTTGCGAAAAGGATAATTAAAACAGATGAACTATGGTAGATACACGTTTAGCACATTTTAATGATATAGAGCAAATCAGATCAATATATAAAGATACAATTCAACAGAGTAATAAATATGATTATACTGCAGAGCAATTAGAAGCTTGGATAAAACGTGGTGATAATCTTGAAGAATGGGAAAACAGAATACAGGATCAGTATTTTGTTGTTGCATCTGAAAATGATAAAGTCATTGGCTTTGCTTCATTGCGAACAGATGGATATCTGAGTAATGTGTTTGTTTTACCAGAATATCAATCTAAAGGTATCGGTCGGTTGCTTTATGAGAAAATAGAGAAGCATGCAAAACGAATGGATATGTTTCAGATAATAAGCGCTGTGAGTGTGACCGCGAAGCCTTTTTTTGAAAAACTAGGTTTTGATTTGGTGAAAAAACAAACTGTTAATATCGGCGTTGAAGTTACGAATTATCTGATGCAAAAAAATGTCTGAATAATCTATAAATGAATACTATGAAAAATAACTGATCAAACTTACGATCTTACAGCTTGTTATAATACAAAGCAAAACAGCGTCTTTAATTTTTTGTAACGATGGAAAAAGAAAAGAAAGTTTTATTTGTATTGTCTTCGCATGCGAGGTTTGATAGTACGGGCGAAGTAACAGGATGGTGGTTAAGTGAAGCATCGCATCCCTGGAAAGAGTTAAATGAATCAAATATAAAAGTAGAATTTGTCAGTCCTAAAGGAGGGGAACCTCCTGTTACGGGTGTTGATATGTCAGATTCTGTAAACAAAGAGTTTTTGGGAAATGCGCTTGTCTCGGATCAAATAGCCCATACATTAACTCCCGATCAAATTCATGTACATGACTATGTAGCGATTCATTTTGTAGGTGGACATGGAGCTTGTTTTGATTTTCCGGATAATTTGGCTTTAACTCAATTAGCGGCAGACTTTTATGATAATGGAAAGATTGTCTCAGCTGTCTGTCATGGGCCTTCAGGATTATTAAATGTTAAGTTGTGGGACGGTTCGTTTTTGTTGAAAGATAAAAAAGCAACCGGATTTAGTGATCTGGAAGAGCTGGAGATTAAAAAAATATATGACGTTCCTTTTTTACTTCAATCTGAGATGATGTTGCGTGGGTGTGTCTTTCAATTAAAGCCAAATTGGAGCGATCACGTTGTAGTTGACGGACGGTTGATTACTGGTCAAAATCCCCAATCAGCCAGATCTTTGGGTAGAGAACTAGTTAAAATGATACAAGCACTGAAATAAAAGTGATTAGTGTGTTTAATTCTTATATTTATCTAATGAAGTAAAAAAATAAGTTTTATGGTAGCAGAGAGTGAGTCTCTTTGTGTCTGAAAAACGGATAGTTAGGTAGGATTAGGAATTTATGAGTATTAGTGTGATCTATTTGTGAAATTATATTATTTGCTTGTTTCATTATATATTTGAATGCAAATTCTAAAAAAACCTGACTGAAAATGAAAACAGACATTGAGATTGCTCAAGAAGCCAAAATGAAGCATATTACCGAGATCGGTTCGATGATGGGAATATCTTCAGATGATTTGGAACTTTATGGTAAGTATAAGGCTAAAATACCTTTAACTTATTTGAAACCTGATGATCAAATTGTATCGAAACTGATACTTGTTTCGGCGATTTCGCCAACGCCTGCCGGCGAAGGTAAAACAACTGTTTCTATTGGTTTGGCGCAAGCTCTTAACCGTCTGAACAAACAAGCTACTGTTGTATTAAGAGAACCGTCTTTAGGACCTGTATTTGGTATCAAGGGTGGAGCTGCCGGTGGCGGTTATTCGCAGGTAGTGCCTATGGAAGATATAAATCTTCATTTTACGGGAGACTTTTCAGCTGTAGAAAAAGCGCATAACTTATTAGCTGCTTTGATCGATAATAATCTTCAGATGACTGATGGATCATTAAATATGGATCCGAGAACTGTTACATGGAAACGTGTAATGGATATGAATGATCGGGCATTGCGCAAGATTGTAATTGGTTTAGGTGGGACAACAATGGGTGTTCCCCGAGAGACTGGATTTGATATTACAGCCGCATCAGAGATTATGGCCATTCTTTGTTTGTCCAAAGACAGAGAAGACCTTAAGCGTCGCTTAGGTAATATTCTAGTGGGTTTTACTTTTGATAAAAAGCCGGTTTATGCAAGAGACCTGAAGGCGGAAGGAGCTATGGCGGCTTTATTGAAAGATGCTATTCTTCCGAATTTGGTACAAACTCTTGAAGGTACACCTGCAATTGTGCATGGCGGGCCGTTTGCTAATATTGCACAAGGTACAAACACAATTATAGCTACCAAGATTGCAATGTCAAATTCTGAATATACAATTACAGAAGCAGGGTTTGGTTTTGATTTAGGTGGCGAGAAGTTTTTGGATATAAAATGTCGTGAAGCAAACATTGCTCCAAATGCTGTTGTTATTGTTGCTACTGTGCGTGCATTGAAATATCATGGTGGTGCTAAATTAGCAGATTTAAAACAAGAGGATCTGGATGCTTTAAGTAAAGGTATTGTGAATCTGGAAAAACATCTTGAGAATGTTAAGAAGTTTAATCTTACGCCGGTTGTGGCGATTAATAGATTTGATACAGATTCAGACGCTGAGCTGAAGTTTATTATTGATTTCTGTGCCGAGCAAGGAGTCAGAGCTGCAGTTAGTGAAGGATTCGCAAAAGGTGGAGCAGGAGTAGAGCAGTTGGCTAAACTTGTGATGGAAGTTACGGATCATTGCTGTCCGCAATTTAAGCCAATTTATGATACAGACTGGACTGTTGAAAGTAAAATCGAAACGATTGCTCGTGAGATTTACGGTGCGAAGTCAGTAGTTTATACGCCAGCAGCTAAACAAGCAATGAAGCGTATCTATGATTTAGGATTGGATAAATTGCCTATCTGTATGGCTAAAACGCAAAAATCACTTTCAGATAATGCTTCTTTAATTGGACGACCAAAAGATTTCGTGATGACTGTTCGTGAGATTGAGATTGCTGCAGGAGCAGAGTTTATCGTTGCTATTACCGGCGATATGATGCGTATGCCTGGTTTGCCTAATCATCCGTCATCTGAGAAAATAGATATTGATAATTCGGGACATATAACCGGGTTGTTTTAACTAAAGCTTGAATGAAAGGTGTATATATTAAAAAAGACTACTTATTACAAGTAGTCTTTTTTATTTTACATATGTCTAAAAACATATGCCATTAACAAAACTAAGAACAAAGAACGAACTAATATTTTTTATTAGATAAACTCAACAATACCAGTGTGTAGATTGAAAATTGCTCCGACAACTTTAATCTTACCTTCATGTTCCATCTCTGATAAAATTTCACTTTCAAGACGAACACGTGAAACCATGATTTCTACATTTTTACGTACGACATTATCTTCAAATTTGTCGTGGTTTTTTTGTATACCACAGTTGATGCATGAATCAATAGCAGGTTTAATTTTATCTAACATTTGAGTCATATTTCCTGCATCTACCCCCTCGCAAGCTGAATGAACAGCTCCACAACATTCATGTCCTAATACTAGAACAACTTTAGAGCCAGAGTGTTCACAAGCATACTCCATACTACCCAAAATATCTTCATTGATAATATTGCCTGCAACACGCGCGACAAAGATATCACCGAGGCCCTGATCAAAAATAGTTTCTACCGGAACACGTGAGTCAATGCATGAAAGGATAATAGCTCGTGGGTGTTGACCTTCAATCGATTCTTCAAGTTGAGCGTTGTAATCGCGCAGGTGTAATCCTCTGTTTACAAAAGCCAGATTTCCTGATTTAAGAATCTCAATTACCTGATCAGGTGTTTGTGATTCAACCTCTTCTTGTGTTAATACATGAGATTCAATTTTCTCTTCAGCTTTTTTTAATTCTGCACACGATGCACATAGCATCAAAAGTCCCATTAAAGGGAGTAACATTTTTTTCATAATCCAACTTTGTTTTTACTCAGATGAAATTAAGAAGTCGTAAGAACTACTAATTTACTTCACACGGTTTCCTAAAATCGGGCGCAAAAGTAGATAATTAATTAACTTTTCAAATGGAAACCCTTTAAAAATATTAGTGTGTTTAGGATTAATTACACAATGTAAATTAGTGTGAAATAAATAGGGTTGTTGAGATCCTGTATTGATTATTTGAAAAATGAACAAAATAACAATCAAATGAATAGTCAAGATTAAAAAATAGATATTATGCTTCAATCTCCTACAAAAAAAAACTATATTCGCAACCTAAAATAAGTATAGTGTATTCTGTAAAAAGTGATGATGGGTTTTTGTTATATACTCAATTTTGGAATACGCTGAAATTAATGAATTTAAATATTATTGTAACATTATACTGACTTATGAGTAAGAAGTTTGCTGAATATTCTCAACTCAACCTCTCTGACGTAAATAAAGAGGTATTGAAAATGTGGGATGAAAATGACGTTTTTCATAAAAGCTTGACTACACGCGAAGGAAACCCTTCTTATGTCTTTTTCGAAGGGCCACCCTCTGCAAATGGTATGCCAGGTATTCACCACGTAATGGCTCGTTCGATTAAAGATATTTTTTGTCGTTTCAAAACGATGAAAGGTTTTCATGTAAAACGTAAAGCAGGATGGGATACTCATGGGTTACCTGTTGAGCTTGGTGTCGAAAAGGCATTGGGTATTACGAAAGAAGATATTGGCAAAACGATTACAGTTGCTGAGTATAATGCAGCTTGTCGTAAAGACGTAATGAAATATACGAAAGAATGGGAAGACCTGACTCATAAAATGGGTTATTGGGTAGACATGAATGATCCGTATATTACGTATGACAATAAATATATAGAAACGCTTTGGTATTTGTTGAAAGAGATGTATAAAAAAGACCTTTTGTTTAAAGGTTTTACAATACAACCATATTCTCCGGCAGCAGGTACAGGACTGAGTACACATGAGCTAAATCAGCCGGGTTGTTATCGTGATGTGAAAGATACGACATGTGTGGCTCAATTTAAAGTAAAAAATCCAAAAGCTGAATGGAATACATTCGGTGATGCATATTTCCTGGCCTGGACAACGACTCCATGGACCTTACCTTCAAATACGGCTCTTTGTGTAGGTCCTTCTATCACTTATGTGGCAGTTAAGACTTTTAATCCTTACACAGCTTTGCCACAAACAATTGTGATGGCTAAGGATCTTATGGGTTCAATGTTTAACGCGAAAGCGGCAGATTTGAAACTTGAAGATTTCAAGCAAGGAGATAAATTAATCCCTTACGAGGTTGTAGCCGAATATAAAGGAGCAGATCTTGTAGGCATGGAATATGAGCAGTTGATTCCATGGGTTAATCCCGGAGAAGGTGCTTTCCGTGTAATATCAGGTGAATTTGTTACAACTGAAGATGGTACAGGTATTGTTCATATTGCCCCGACATTTGGTGCTGATGATGATCGTGTAGCTAAGACTCATGGCGTTCCGGGCTTGATGATGATCGATAAAGACGGAAACAAACGTCCGATGGTTGACATGACGGGTAAATTCTTTACATTGGAAGATTTGGATGCTGACTATGTAAAAGAAAATATCAATACAGAACTATATAGCCAGTTTGCAGGTCGTTTTGTTAAAAATGCCTATGATGCAAATCTGACTGAAAATGATACAACTTTAGATATCGATTTATCTGTAATGTTGAAACAGAATAATCAGGTATTTAAAATTGAAAAACATGTTCACTCATACCCTCACTGCTGGAGAACTGATAAACCTGTATTATACTATCCTCTTGATAGTTGGTTTATTCGTACAACAGCATGTCGCGAACGTATGATTGAATTGAATAATACAATTAACTGGAAACCTCAATCAACAGGTACAGGTCGTTTTGGTAAATGGTTGGAAAATCTGCAAGACTGGAACCTGTCTCGTAGCCGTTATTGGGGAACACCGCTTCCAATCTGGAGAACAGAAGATGGAACAGAAGAAATTTGTATCGGGTCTGTAGAAGAGCTTTATAATGAGATCGAAAAAGCAGTAGCAGCAGGTGTAATGGCTGAAAATCCATTTAAATCTTTTGTTCCGGGTGATTTCTCTAAAGCAAACTATGATCTAATCGATCTTCACAGACCATATGTTGATGACATTATTCTAGTTTCGGAAAGTGGTAAACCAATGAATCGCGAAACAGATTTGATTGATGTTTGGTTTGATTCAGGTGCGATGCCTTATGCTCAAATCCATTATCCATTCGAGAATAAAGAAATGTTCGATAACCGCGAGGTTTATCCAGCTGACTTTATTGCAGAAGGTGTTGACCAGACACGCGGTTGGTTCTTTACGTTGCATGCTATTGCCACTATGATTTTCGATAGTGTATCTTACAAAACTGTTGTTTCAAACGGTTTGGTATTAGATAAAAACGGAAATAAAATGTCTAAGCGATTAGGCAATGCAGTCGATCCGTTTGAAACTATTGAGAAATATGGTTCAGATCCTTTAAGATGGTATATGATTACTAATTCATCACCATGGGATAATCTGAAGTTTGACTTAGATGGTATTGAAGAAGTTCGCCGTAAATTCTTCGGTACATTATATAATACATATTCATTCTTTGCACTATATGCAAATGTTGACGGTTTCTGTTATGCAGAATCTGAAATTGAAATTAATGAGCGTCCGGAAATCGATCGCTGGATTATTTCTCTTTTAAATACATTAGTGAAAGACGTTGAAGAATATTACAACACATACGAGCCAACACGTGCAGGTAGAGCTATTTCGGAATTCGTAAATGATCACTTGAGTAACTGGTACGTTCGTTTGAACCGTAAACGTTTCTGGGGTGGAGCTTACGATCAGGATAAAATTTCTGCATATCAGACTCTTTATACTTGTCTGGAAACTGTAGCTAAATTGATGTCGCCGATTGCACCTTTTTATGCAGATCGTTTGTATAAAGACTTGACAGCTGCAACAAATAAAGAAGAAGCGTTGTCAGTGCACTTAGCTCAATTCCCTGAATGCAACGATGCTTTAGTGGATAAAACATTAGAAATACGTATGCAAATGGCACAGGAAATTTCTTCTATGGTATTGGCATTACGTCGTAAAGTAAATATTAAAGTTCGTCAACCGCTTACCTCAATTATGATTCCGGTGCTGGATGAAGAACAACAAGCAAATTTGGAAGCAATCAAATCATTGGTATTGAATGAGGTGAATGTGAAAGAAATGAAGTTTGTTGATAATGCAGCAGGAATTTTGGTTAAACGTATCAAACCTGATTTCAAAAAATTAGGTCCGCGTTATGGTAAAATCATGAAGCAACTAGCAGCGCGTGTGGCTTCGATGGAACAATCAGAAATTCTTGAATTTGAGCAAAAAGGAGAATTTACCTTTGATATAGAAGGTCAGCAGGCAACTGTTCTTACAAGTGATGTAGAAATTATCTCTGAAGATATTCCGGGATGGTTGGTAGCCAATGAAGGTCGTTTGACTGTAGCTTTGGATATTACTGTAACAGAAGAGCTGAAACGCGAAGGTATTGCACGCGAACTGGTAAATCGTATTCAGAATATTCGTAAATCAAGCGGTTTTGATATCACAGATAAAATTACGATTCGTCTGACTAGAAATACAGAAATGGAAGCTGCTGTTAATGATTTCGGAGCTTATATCTGCAATCAGGTTCTGGCAACTGATCTTCAGTTTGTAGATGCATTGACTGAAGGTACAGAACTTAATTTCGATGAGTTTGATATCAAAGCGGAAGTAACAAAGGCGTAAACAAAAAAATATTTCATGGAGCAATAATCAAAAAGCTCCATGAAATGTTATACTAGATATTATTATTAAAGGTTTTTAAATTTGCAGCTTTTGATATAATATTTTAACTTTGCGGAAACTAAAACCTAATTTATTAGTGTTTAACCTTAAAAAAGAACACGCTATGGCAGAAAAAAACAGATATTCAGATAGCGAACTCGAAGAGTTCAAAGCTATCATTCTTGAAAAACTCGAAAAGGCTAATAAAGACTATGAGCTTTTGAAAGGTTCTCTTATGAATACAGACGGAAATGATATCAGTGATACATCTCCGACATTTAAAGTTCTTGAAGAAGGAGCCTCAACACTTTCGAAGGAGGAAGCCGGTAGATTGGCACAACGCCAGATGAAATTTATTCAACATCTGCAAGCAGCACTTATTCGAATCGAAAATAAGACTTATGGGATTTGCCGCGAAACAGGTGAATTGATTCCGAAAGAACGTTTACGCGCAGTACCTCACGCTACGTTGAGTATTGATGCTAAAATGAAACAAAAGTAAAATTTCAATTCGGCAATAGAGAGTCTAATCCGACTTTTATTGCCGAATTGTTTTTATTAATTACAATTGCTAATTATGAGATTATCTAACGGACAAAAGGCTATATTGATAATTTTTCTGACCTTATTGATTGATCAGATTTCGAAGATATGGATTAAAACACACTTTGAACTGGGACAGCATATTGAGGTCACAAAGTGGTTCTATATTTATTTTACCGAGAATAATGGAATGGCCTTTGGAATAGAGGTCATCAGTAAATTATTCCTGACAGTATTCCGTATTGTTGCTATAGGTTTTATCGGTTATTATTTATATCGGATCATTCGCAATAAACGATTGCCTTTTGGCTATATTGCTTGTATATCGATGATTTTTGCCGGAGCAATGGGAAATATTGTAGATAGTGTTTTCTATGGAGAGTTTTTTACTCACAGCTATGGACAGGTAGCCCAATTCTTACCCGAAGGGGGAGGATATGCAGGTTGGTTTCATGGAAAAGTAGTTGATATGCTTTATTTTCCGATTATTGATACAACCTGGCCTGAATGGATGCCGGTTGTTGGTGGTGATGATTTCGTATTTTTTCGTCCGATCTTCAATATTGCAGATTCAGCAATTACAGTAGGTGTTGCTTTGCTCTTAATTTTTTACCGCAAAATATTGATGGCAGAAGACAAAACAAATACAGCGAATACAGAATCAAATGAAAATAAGTAAAAATGTTTTCTTAATCCTGTTGTTACTACTTATAGGATGCAAAAAGGATAAATACGTTCTTCCTGAAAGTAAAATGGAGAATATTATTTATGATTTATATGTTGGTGAGGCTTTGTCTGATAATCAATATGGCAGGTATGGTAACTCTGACTTCAAACGTGATTATTATCTGACGACATTGGAAAAATATGGCGTTACAGAAGCTCAATATGATTCATCATTAGTATTCTATGGCAAACATGTTGATAAATATCGTGATATTTATAGTCGTGTAGTATCTCGTTTAGAGAAAGAGGAAGCAAAATATGATCGTTTATTGGCTCAAGAGCAGAAGGCAGCGAAAAGCTTAGCCGGAGACTCTGTAAATATCTGGACAAATAACCGTATGTTTGCAATTTTGCCTACTGATGATGTACAGATGATTCGGGTGATTCCATCTGATGAGAACTTCAAGGAAGCAGACTCCTTTACAATTAATATTGATATTAAAAACTATCCGTCAGATCAGCTTGTCGAAGCTCCGCTTTTCTTTATGTCGATTCGTCATGATGACAATTCATTGAAGACCAATTCGGTCGAGTTAACTAAAACCGGAACTTACGAAATGACGGTTAAAGGATTGAGTGGTAAAAAGATTACGAAAATCGATTGCTATGTCTTAGTTAACTCGCAGATAAATGGATACTTTATTCCTGTTATTGGAGAAATTAAAGCCTTGTTGCGTGTTCATGAGCCTCAAATTAAGATTGATCCTAAGAAGGGACTTGAGCAAAATTCAAGACTCGAATAAATAGACTGAAATATGTACCCTGCATAATATAAAAAGGAGATTAGCTAATATGGCTAATCTCCTTTTTGCTTTTTATAATATGAGATATACTTCTATTATCATTATTGAAGCGTTTGTATAAATTGTAATCTGCTGACTGTTAATGTGTTTATCGGGTGTGATTAGTGAATTGTTCAGGTGTGTTAATTTGTTAACTGTAGGTCGCACAAAATTGCGGTGTACATCGCACTTTTGTGCGACCTACTTCGCAATTTTGCGCGGTGTACACCGCACAAATTATCTCTACTTGAAAAATAAATTAATACCGTCAGATAAAATATTATTATCACGCGATTATAAATTATTAATGGTCAAAAAAGATATGAGTAAACATGATGGGAGAGCAGTCAAAAGTTTGATACGTATTTGAATCCGGCATTGTAGTTTTAAAATCCGCCATTGATTTAATCTATAATCAAACCATCTTTCATATATATTGTACGATCTGCCAGTTTAGATAATGATTCATCATGAGTCACGATAACAAAGGTTTGTTGCATCTGATCACGGAGTTTGAAAAATAACTCGTGTAATTCTTCTTTGTTTTTCGAATCAAGGCTTCCAGATGGTTCATCTGCAAAAATAACACGAGGTTCATTCATCAGAGCACGAGCTACTGCGACGCGCTGTTTTTCTCCACCTGAAAGTTCATTAGGTTTATGTGATATACGTCCATTCAAACCCAAGAAGTCAAGCAACTCCTTTGCGCGCTCCTTGCACACAGACTCTTTCTTTCCCGCTATCATACCCGGAATCATCACATTTTCCAAAGCAGAGAATTCTGGAAGTAATTGATGGAATTGAAAAACAAAGCCAATATTTTCATTTCGGAATTTAGAAAGATCTTTATCATTCAGTTCAGAAACTAAAGTCTCATTGATTCGTATTTCACCACTATCAGCTTTGTCTAAGGTCCCTAATATCTGAAGAAGGGTTGTTTTACCGGCGCCACTAGCACCTACTATTGTTACGATTTCGCCTTTATTGATCTGTAGATCGATACCTTTTAAGACTTGGAGCGATCCAAAACTTTTGGTTATATTTTTTGCATGAATCATATTCTTTCTCTGTTTTTTTACAATTGGTAAAGTAACTATATTATCGGTTGTTGTGCAACTTCTCCAGCTCTAAAAGCGCCTTCTTAATTGCTCTTCCCCAATGATAGTTGCCAATACCACCTTGTTTGGGTAAAATTCTATGGCAGGGTATGATGATCGCTAGAGGATTCTTTCCGATCGCTGTACCTACAGCTCTCAATGCATTTGGATGCTGAATCCTTTCGGCTATGTCTTTATAGGTACATGTTTGTCCGTATGCAATTTGGGAAAGAGCATTCCAGACCTTATTTTGGAATTGGGTTCCCTGAAAAGAAAGGGGAATATCAAATTCTTTACAGGTGCCTTCGAAATAGGCAGATAGTTGTGTTTTACAGGTTTGAAGCAAGGCGTTTGATTGAACAGGACAATCAATCTGTTCAATAAATTTGACTGAATACAATCGCTCTTCAGTAGCCTGAAGTTTAAGAGTTCCAATCGGAGAAATAAAATAGTCAACATACATGGCTATACTCGTATTTTATCTTTGTAATAATCAAATCGTTTAGAAACTTCCCTTACATAATTATAAGTTTCGCTACCACGCAGGTAACCTGCTTTTACAACCGGATCTGAATAATATTCAGGAAGTCTCTTCAGAAGAATGAATTTTTCGACATTGTCATCCCAGATTAAAGGATTCTTCCCATATTTCTTTGCCAGAGCCTGTGCATCCTTAACATGACCTGCTCCTGCGTTATACGCACCTAAAACGAACTTCAGGCGTTGATTAGGATCAGGAATGTTTTTAAAGCTTTCGTTCAATACCTCCAATACTTTAATGGAGGTACGGATATTCTCATGATTCTCCTTGATCTTACCCATATTAGCCTTCATTGCTTTAGCTGTACGAGGCATAATTTGCATCAGTCCTAAGGCACCGGCCCAGGATACCTGAGAGGAATCAAAGCGGGTCTCCTGATAAGCAATAGAAGCTAATAAACGCCAGTCCCAGGTCGTTCCTTTCGTAAGCGTTTTGAATAAAGGATCATGAATTGATATTTTATTCTTTGAAATACTTAGAATCGGAAGACCTATCGGGCGTTTACTTTGTTCAAAATAACGTTTAGCTATTGAACGATAGCTTTGTTTTTTCTGATTTTCGTCAAACCATTTGTTTAATGTATCTGCTAAAATTGGAGAATCCCATCTGACAGCCCATGCTAAACGTTGAGGAAAGCTTATTTTTACAGATATATCAATGTCGTTATAATACGTTTTATTGAGTTTAGCTAATTCATTGTCAGCTACCGTAAAAGGTATTTCGTTTTTCGAAACCATTTCAATCAGATCTTCTGTTACAATCGAATCCTGATCTATATATACGATATTGATACCTCCACCCAACTCCTCATTCAGATTCTGAAGGCGGGAATCAAAGCGGGTATCTTTCATGATATATACACTGTCTCCGATTAATTCGGTAACATCCTTGATTAGAGGTTTGTCTTTTTTTACTTTCTGAACTAATACCTGATAATTTTCAGTTTTTCTACCACAAAAAATGAGACTGTCTTTATACGAACTAACCTCCGGGATTTCGTAAGCGATAAGATCACCTTCACCTTTAAGGAGCATTTCCTGAAGTTTATGGATATTTTGTCCTACAACTACCTTTAAGTGTAAACCAAGAGATTCAGCAAAATCTTTAGCTAACTCATAATCATACCCCATATCATCTCCTTTGTAGTTGAAATAAGAAGTTGATCCATATAGAGTCAGTACTGTTAGCGTATCTTTAGCAACAATCTGAGGCAGATCAAATTCATAAGAAGGGATATCCGTGTCTTTTGGACTTTTCGGTTTACATGAAATGAAAAAGACAAAAGTTAGCAGACCAAACAGAAGTCTTTGCATATTTATAGGATTTTTTTGTTGGATAATTAAGAAACTGTTTTGAATTATCTATGCAAAATGATTCGAATATATAACGTACAAAACAGTCTCTAAGTGCACTTATCCAATAAGTTATTTATCAAGCTCAAAGATGTACTGACAGATATCTTTCTCCGTTTCTGTAAATTCTTTCTGTCTGCGTGCCATCATTTTCTCGGTCGTAACATAGAATTTCTTCAGATTAACCTCCTCAAAACCGCTATTACCACCTTCAATAAAAGAATGAACGAAATTTCTTGGGAAACCTGTACCATAAATATTACAACCGACCCCGACAACTGTAGCAGTATTGAACATCGTATTTATTCCTGCTTTTGAGTAATCACCCATAATCAAACCGCAAAACTGCAATCCTGTCCGTGCGAATCTACGGGTTGCATAGTTCCATAATTTGATTTCAGAATAATCATTTTTCAGGTTAGAAGCCTCTGTTCCTGCACCGATGTTACACCATTCGCCAATTACGGCATTGCCCAGGAAGCCATCATGTCCTTTATTGGAATAACCAAACATAACAACATTATTCAGCTCACCACCAACTTTACAGTATGGACCGATCGTTGTAGGGCCATATATCTTACAACCCATATTTACGGTTGCATGTTCACAAGCAGCAAAAGGTCCGCGGATATTACTACCCTCCATGATCTCTACATCTTTACCTATATATACCGGTCCTTTTTGTGTATTAATCGTCGCGCACTCTACAAAGGCTCCTTCTTCGACAAATACAGCATTAGAGCCAATTACTCTGTTTGTGATACTTAATGGTTGCGATTCTCTTGAATGCGTGATAAGTTCAAAGTCAGAACAAAGCTCCTCTCCATTCTTCAGAAAAATATCATATGTATTTTCTATCTGAGTTACCGATTCTATAATTCTTCTTGATGAGAAATTTCCATTACGATAATCATCGTAAGAGCCTCGGAAAGCAATCAGATTACCATCATAAAATACAGCAACACCCTTTTGCAGAGATTTTACTGTCTCTACTATTTTATTGTCAGGCAAAAGATTTCCTGAAAGAAATAAGCTTTCATTAGTTTCAGTAAAAGTGTATTTCAATGAAAGATAATCTTCCGTAAGATAAGAGGCAGTCATATTCAGCCTCATTTCCCATTTCTCCCGTATTGTAAGAATACCGATACGTATTTCTGCTACAGGTCTTGTGAAAGTAAGGGGCAATAAGTTTAGTCTGCATGCCCCATCAAAAAAAACAATATTATTCATTATTCTTACGAATATAATCTACAAAAGTATAACTGTATGGATGCTTTTCGTCAGCCGGAAAATCCTTACGACTTACCTCTTCCCACTGAGTGAAATCAATTTGCGGAAAGTAAACATCTGCATCAAAGTCTGCATGAACCCAAGTCAGATACATGCGATTAGCTAAAGAAAGGGCATCCTTATAAATAGATGCACCACCAATAATATATACGTCCGGATCTTTCTCTGTCAGATCCATCATTTCTTCCCATGAAGTACAGACAAAAGCACTTGTCCCGATAGCTTCAGGCATGGATGTCATCACAACATTTTTACGATTCGGTAATGCACCTTTCGGTAATGATTCAAAAGTGCGTCTTCCCATTACGATTGTATGACCTTGTGTCAATTCTTTGAAGCGCTTCATATCATTCGGAAGTCTCCAAAGTAAATCGTTGTTTTTGCCTATTGCATAATTGTCTGCAATAGCGGCAATGATCGAAATGTTCTTCATCTTGCTATTATTTAGTATTATTACACGGCAACCGTACCTTTGATGTGCGGATGCGGGTCATATCCCTCTAATTGAAAATCTTCATATTTAAAATCGAAGATATTCTTTACATCGGGATTTAATTTCATTGTCGGTAGATTTCGGACTTCACGTGAGATTTGCTCTTTTACCTGCTCGATATGATTGGAGTAAATATGCGCATCACCAAGCGTATGAATGAAATCACCTGCTTCCAGGTTGCATACCTGGGCTACCATCATAAGTAACAAAGCATACGATGCAATGTTGAACGGAACACCTAGAAAGATATCCGCACTTCTTTGGTAAAGTTGCAAACTAAGCTTCCCATTCGATACATAGAACTGAAAAAATGCATGACAGGGAGGTAGATTCATATTAGGAATATCTGCAACATTCCAGGCACTTACGATAATTCGGCGTGAATCAGGATTATTCTTAATTGTTTCAATAGCTTCCGTAATCTGATCAATATGTCCACCGTTATAATCCGGCCATGAACGCCACTGATAGCCATAGAT
>JBOFIZ010000417.1:0-4877 GCA_051650425.1 Bacteroidales bacterium | reverse complement strand
TAATTAACAATAAGAATAAAAGTACATCAAAATGCAAAACAAAGGATTTGTTAGGGTTTTTGCAGTGCTCCTTACTCTGGTATGTATTTTCTACTTATCGTTTACATTCGTAGCCAATAAGTACATGAATGAGGCAGAGGAAACTGCAGGAGGAGACCGAGTGAAGCTAAGCTACATCTTAGATTCACTTTCAACGGAAAAGGTATGGGGGCCCTATACTTTCAAAGAAGTCCGTGAAATGGAGATTAACCTTGGTTTGGACCTTAAAGGAGGTATGAATGTTATCTTAGAACTAAATGTAGGTGACGTTTTAAAATCGCTTTCTGGTAACAACAAAGACGAAAACTTCAACAAAGCTATTGCTGCTGCAAACATTAGAAATGCGAAAGGTGAAAAAGACTACATCAATCTTTTCGCTGATGAGTATCAAAAAGTTAGCCCGAATGGCAACCTTGCAGCTATTTTCGGAACATTTGAATTAAAAGATAAAATCAATGCTAATTCAACCAATCAGGAAGTTCTGAGCGTTCTTCGTGAGGAGTTGGAAAGTGCAATCAGCAATTCATTCAACGTTCTTCGTACACGTATTGACCGTTTCGGGGTAGTTGCTCCAAACATTCAACGTATGGAACAAGCTGGTCGTATTTCTGTTGAATTACCAGGTATCAAAGAACCGGAACGTGTTCGTAAACTTCTTCAAGGGAGCGCGAATCTTGAGTTCTGGGAAACATTAGAAAGTGCAGAAGTTTTACCTGCTCTTCAAATGGCTAACAACATGTTAGTATCTACTGAGGTTGCAACCGACACTGCTACTGTAGCTGAGGTTAAAAAAGAAGAAGTAGCTCTTTCTGCTGCTGACTCTATCCTGAATAAAGTTGCTTCTCAAAACGAAGATCAAGCTAAACTAACGGCTGATAATGCTGAGTACGAAAAAAGAAATCCTCTTTTCTCTAAACTTCAACCTTCAGTAATGCAAAATGGCGCTCCGGCTCCGGGCCCGATTGTTGGTTATGCTCACTACAGAGATACTGCGGCTATTAATCAAATGCTAAACACTAAAGCAGTTAAAGACTTATTACCTCGCGGTGCTAAACTTAACTGGAGTGTAAAAGCTGTTGATGAAAAAGGTCAATTCTTCCAATTGATTGCTCTTAAAGCATCAAACAGAAGCGGCGAACCTGCATTAGGCGGAAATGTAATCACAGATGCTAAAGCAGACTTTGCTCAGAATGGTAACGGACAAGAAGTTTCTATGTCTATGAATCAGGAAGGTGCAAAACAGTGGGCTCGTATCACTCGTGAGAACAAAGGTAAATCTATCGCGATTGTTCTTGATAACTATGTTTATTCATTCCCTCGCGTAAACGATGAGATTCCGAATGGTAGATCTTCTATCAGTGGTAATTTCACTCCGGAAGAAGCGAAAGACTTAGCAAACGTACTTAAGTCAGGTAAAATGCCTGCTACAGTTAAAATCATTCAGGAAGAAGTTGTTGGTCCTTCTTTAGGACACGAAGCTATCAGTGCAGGTGCTATTTCTTTCGTGATTGCGCTTATCCTGTTAATGGTATATATGATGGCTGTTTATGGCATCGTTCCGGGTATCATTGCTAACTTAGGACTTGTATTCAACATGTTCTTTACAATGGGTATCCTTGCATCATTCCATGCAGTTCTTACTCTTTCTGGTATTGCCGGTCTGGTTCTTTCATTAGGGGTAGCTGTAGATGCTAACGTATTGATTTACGAACGTGCTAAAGAAGAATTACGTAATGGCAAAAACCTGAAGAAAGCTGTTGAAGATGGTTATAACAATGCATTCTCAGCGATCTTTGATGCCAACTTAACATCAATCATTACTGCGATTATCCTGTTTATGTTCGGTACAGGTCCTATCAAAGGATTTGCTACAACATTGATTATCGGTTTGGTTGTTTCATTCTTTACATCAGTATTCTTAACTCGTTTGGTTTACGAAAGAGGTCTTGCTAAAGGATGGTTCAAAAACCTTACATTTACGACTACTTTGAGCAAAAACATGCTTGTTAACCCTAAAATTGACTGGGTAGGTCTTCGTAAAAAAGGATATATCGTTTCAATTATTGTGATCGGTGGATTACTTGTTTCTTTCTTCGTAAGAGGTTTGAACTATGGTATCGACTTCACAGGTGGTAGAAACTACATCGTTCGTTTTGAAAACCCTGTAAATACACAAGATGTTCAAAAAGATCTTGCTCCTGAATTTGATGGTGCATCATTGAGTGTAATCACAATCGGAGATAACAATCAGGTACGTATTACTACGAACTACAAAATTGCAGATGAGTCGCCATTAGTTGACGATGAAATCACAGAGAAACTTTACAAAGGTTTGAAACCGTTGCTAGGTGAAACTACATTAGACGGATTTACTCAAAACAACATTATGAGTATCCAGAAGGTAGGTCCTGCAATTGCAAAAGATATTACAACAAGTGCGATTTGGGCTGTTGTATTCTCTATGATCGGTATGGGACTTTATATCTTAATCCGATTCCGTGATATTTCATTCTCTGTTGGTACTATCGCATCGGCATTCCACGATACAGTAATCATTATCGGTGTTTACTCATTGTTCCATGGATGGTTGCCTTTCTCTATGGAGATTGACCAATCATTTATTGCTGCCGTTCTTACTGTAATCGGTTATTCGGTAAATGACACCGTGGTTATCTTTGACCGTATTCGTGAGATTATCGGATTACATCCGAAAATGGATCGTAAAACATTGATCAACGATGCATTGAACACTACATTGGCACGTACAATCAGTACTTCTTTAAGTACATTTATCGTATTAACTTGTATGTTTGTTCTTGGTGGAGACATTATCAGAAGCTTCTGTTTCGCATTAATGGTTGGTATCGTTACCGGTACATACTCTACTTTATTCATAGCAGTTCCGATTGCTTTTGAAATTCAAAACAAAAAAAGTAAAGATCAAGAATAATCATTTTCTACAAATGATTCATTTATAACAGAGCAGGAAGGCCATTCAGGTCTTCCTGCTTTTTTTATATCAAAACCCTTATCCTAATAGCAGAATCCTTTTAACCAAGCATATCTTAAGAAGAAAATAACGATCTGAGAATTAATCCCATTTCGAATTTTAATAATTACTAATCCCTTTCTTTTCGATAAACTTACTTACATTATCTTCTGTTTTAAATCCGAAATTAATAACAAACCCTAGATTTTAACTAGTAATTTAAATCGTATGAAAAAAGTAACTATCATGCTATCTGCATGTCTATTCGCTGGAATGTTTATCTTTAGCAGCTGCCACTCTAAAAAGGATTTAGTTGTCGTTACAGAACAAGCTCAGGTTCCGGTAGTTAATGAACAAGTTGGAGTTATACCTGTGACTGTCGAAGTTGCGAAAACAACTGGCAAACAAATGCAAGTACAAGAAAAAGAACTGGTAAAAGCTTTAGCTATATTCGACGCTGAAGAAGTTGACGGAGATACAATCATTACCGTTGATCTTGTCCCAGATTTGAAAAATGATAAACTGCAAGCCATCAAACTAGGTCTTAACGACTCTGTATTATTTAAAATCAATTCAGCAGAGTTAAGCACTAAAGCTGATTCTGTATTATCTATTGTTGCAGCAAGCATGGTAAACTTTCCTGAAACAGATGCTACAATTGTAGGATATACAAGCCATACAGGCCCTCAGGCCTTCAATCAGGAGCTATCAGTTAAACGTGCTCAATCAGTAATGAAATATTTAGCAACTAAAGGCGTAAATGCATCACGCATGGAAGCTATAGGAAGAGGATGGAATGATCCTGTTGCAAGCAATAAAACATTAGTCGGACGCTCATTGAACAGACGTGTAGAAATCTACATTACCGTTGGACAACAAATGATTCAAAAAGCGGCTAAGAAATAATATATTATATATAAGAAATCTCACAAAAGCCTGTCTGAAATTACCTCAGACAGGCTTTGTTATTTGTTCTGAACTCAAATATTGACTTTCCTTTATCTAGAATTTGCTACATAAATAGTAAATATACCCTCAACTCTTATTTCCTAAAGAACCAGGAGCCATGAATTGACATCAGCTAAAGGCTCTTAAAATAACATATAAGGGTTACGACAAAATATTTAGCTCAATACTAATTATAATCTCCTTACAACTAATATTTTACAAAGTCAAAACAAATATTTTGCAGCCTGTATTTATTTGTTAAACGTAGGTCGCACAAAAATGCGGTGTACAGCGCAATTTTGTGCGACCTACTTCGCAATTTTGTGCGGTGTACACCGCACAATTTATTTATACTATGAAAAGAATTAATCTCACCGGTAAAAATATTAATTACAGTCGCATATAAATTATTCATGGTCATAAAAAAAGGTTACTCTAAGGATATTTATCCCGAGTAACCTTTTTAGCAATTACAGTAATTATAACCAATTATAATGAAGCATTAGAACAAATTCGGAATTATCTTATTTTTTACTCAGTCACTTCCTTTCCTTCTTTATCTAACACGACTACTTTCTGTGTTTCAGTACCTTTTTCCTGAAGCGTCACACGTGTTAGTTCTTTAGTTTTATCGAACTCAAGTTTTTTTACATCATAAGCGTCACCTGCTAATGTAACAATAGCTTTCTGTACAGTTTCGCTTAAATCTTTAAACTCGATTGCCTGGAACTCTTCATTCCCCACAACTACTTCATTATTCACTGCTGATAATACTACTAAGTCATTTGCTACAACTGCTGTAAAACCTCCCGCTAATACAGCTAAACATAAAATCATCTTTTTCATAATCAGTAAAAATTTAAGTGGTTATTGTTTCACTTTATAGATATCCAAAGTCTAT
>JBOFIZ010000416.1:0-1433 GCA_051650425.1 Bacteroidales bacterium | reverse complement strand
AAGATCTGATTATTTATCGTGATTGAATAAACGCGATGTTGCCAGTTCTTCGTACTTTGTGCCTTTACGTCCGTAATTGCAATACGGGTGGATGCTGATACCTCCACGTGGTGTAAAAATACCGGTCACTTCAATGTATTTCGGATCCATCAGACGAATCAAATCTTTCATGATGATATTGACACAATCTTCGTGGAAAGCACCGTGATTTCTGAAGCTGAACAAATACAGCTTTAAACTTTTGCTTTCTACCATCTTGATATCGGGGATATAGCTGATAACGATTGTAGCGAAGTCAGGCTGTCCGGTGATGGGACACAGACCTGTAAACTCAGGACAATCGAATTTCACCCAGTAATCATTCTCGGTATGACGGTTATTGAACGCCTCAAGTACTTCGGGCGCATAATCATCTTTGTACACTGTTTTAGCGTTTCCCAAAAGGGTAAGGGACTCTTGCGGATTCTTCATTTCTCAAACTTTGATTGTTTACAAAAGACTTTGGGGATTATACCTCTTTAACTTTCAGAACATTGTAAGAGATATCGGTGTCATAGACATCGCTCTTATCAATACGTTTCACATAATTAACCACTTTCAATGTGATTGGAAGGATTAAGAACTCATAGGCAGATTTAAGAATCGCTTGTGTCACGATCAACAAAAACAGTTCTTCAACAGGTACAATTCCGGCGAACGCAATCGGGAAGAATACCAATGAATCGGCTGATTCACCAATAAGCGTCGAAACTACGGCACGAAGTGAAAAGTACTTACCTTTAGTCATGACTTTCATCTTACTCATAATGTATGCATTCAGGAATGAACCCACAAGAAATGCAAGCAGACTGGCAACGGCGATTCGCGGTGTGGATCCGAAGATCGTAGCAAATGCGTCCTGATGTTCCCAGAAGTTTGCACCCGGCAAATGGATGGCAATCTGAATAAACATAACTGCAAGGAAGTTCATGGCAAAGCCGGCCCAAATGATCAGGCGCGCTTTTTTGAATCCCCAAACCTCGGCGATACAGTCATTAATAATATAAGATAAAGGAAATACGATTAATCCGGCAGTCGCAGTAATCGGACCCATTTGGATTAATTTTGTCTCAAGAATATTCGAGACAACCAGACAAACACAAAAAACAATTCCCATCACCATGAAGGGAACAGATACTTTATTATTTTCCATAATTCTTGTTTTTTACGTGGTTTACCAAGCACACGGAGAGTCGTTCCCGTTTCCGACAACGACTCTCGGTTGTTATTTAATTTTACAGTTTCGGGCTGCAAAGATACGACAAAGGATAAATATATTCAACGGATTAGCGATAATTAATGAAACGCAAGACTCTGCAAGACTATTTCTATCGCACAAAGATCCATTGATCGTCCGTTGAAAGGTCTTCGCTGAAGGCATACCCTCCCATTTC
>JBOFIZ010000415.1:0-2564 GCA_051650425.1 Bacteroidales bacterium | reverse complement strand
CGCGGTCCAGCAGTCATTACGTTTTGGTTATCAGGTACCGGCGCGCCAAATGCGGTGGTCAGTTTATGGCTGTGTTCATTTTTTTGTTCTGACATGAATATCATTCCTTCCTTAAATAACTATTAGAGGATAGTCCTATTCATTAATGATTTATGTTAGTTTTTACCAATCATTACAATTTGTTTAATTAAATTTACATTATGAGGTTTTTGTTTGTTAATTTAACTTTTTAGGACATTTAATGTTCTCACTGAATTGCCATATTGGTAGTGAGCTATGCTATCAATTGTTTTACATGCGTTTATGTGGTAGATGGTTCAGTGGTATTTAATTTGTAATCAACTGATTTTAATTTTCTTTCTTTACCAGCCATATATCCGAATATAGTCAGTACAACTGATAGTGATGCACAGATTGTAAGAGTGCTAGACCAATTTCCAATGTGGTCGTGAATAAATCCCATTGATGGAGCACCTATTGATGCTAATAAATAACCTATGCTCTGTACCATGCCTGATAATGATATCGCCTGTGTTGGTGATGACGAACGGAGGCTAATGAACGCTAAGCCTAGAATTACTCCTGATCCAGTGCTAATTCCAATTAAAATAACCCACAAGGCAGCTAGTGAAGGATTGGATAATAGCCCGGATATACCAATTGTTAATAGCGTTGAGGATATAATGGCCATAACTCTTTGGTCTTTTAGTTTTCCTAAGAGTATAGTGATAAACACTCCTGGAATAGCAGTGGATAGCTGCAGTAATCCATGTAGAGATCCCGCCTCGGCTAAACTAAATCCAAAACTTTGCAATATGGTTGGTAACCAAGAAACAATTACGTAATAAATCAGAGAGTTTAATCCGAAAAATAAAGATACCTGCCATGCTAGACTAGACCTCCATACATGAAATGTATTAATGCTGTTAGCATTTATATCTCTAGGTAATGATGTTCTTTTTGACTGTGGCACCCAGATAGCTAATGCCATCAGGGGGAATAACAAGTTTATGAGTAAGGCATGTTTCCAGTTAAGGTTTAATATCTCTATAGCAGGAACAATGATTGATGAACTAAATGCCGCTGCCAACCCCATGGTAAGTGCGTATAATCCGGTAAGACTGGCTGCATTATTTGGAAATTCTTTTTTTAATACTCCGGGAAGAATTACATTAGCAATGGCAATGCCAATGCCTATTAATAATGTTCCTACATATAGACCGGAAGTGCTAAAGTTCGAACGAATCAATATTCCAATGGTAATAATAAATAATGTAATGGATAAAGTTCGATATTCACCTAATTTCAATGATATCCAAGATGATATAGGTGAGAATAAAGAAAATGCAAGTAGAGGTAATGTTTGTATTATTCCTGCTTGGATAGATGTTATCTGAAGGCTTGCCTTTATTGTTTCTATAAGTGGAGCAATGCTCGTGAATGGTGCTCTTAAGTTCGTGGCGATTAGCATTATTCCCATGATTAGCAATATTTTTTCTTTATCTTTTTTGGACTTGCGGTGCATTTTATTAACCTTTCTAAATAATTTGGTGATTATATTGTTTTTATTCTGATGTTGATGATGATATTGCGTCAATAGATATTAAAAACACGCCACTTTGCTATTCTCTTGTGCTGCGATTTTGGTTGGCGGGGGGGATTTGCCGGTTTTTATTTGTGCGATTTTAATTTTGGTTTGTTTTTGGGTGTGTTATAGATTTTGCATGGTTTAATAAATTAACATATTGTGCGGTTGTTGTTGTGTTTGCTATTTTTATGCGTACTATTTGATTTTTATAGAGTGTCGATTTATTTTACATTATCCATTCCGGGATTTTATTCTGTATGGCGATGTTTTTAATTAAAGGTTGGCGAGTATGCCTGTTGTGCTAGCTTTAGTTGTTGTTATATTCATCTTAATGGAGAGGCAGTCTGAGTTAAATAATGTGCTGGTGAGTTGGTAGTGTGAATTAATGTTTTAATCTCGGTTGTTTGGGGTGATTCGGTTGGCTGTAATGTGTCATATTTAAATGCTTTTCAAAATATATAATGTTTTGACATTAAAATATCATCCTGCGATACGGTATAGTTCGGTATCCGGAACTCTTGCTTCATCATTCTGTTGTCTCTGTGCTTCTCGATGCAAAATGAATTTTTCCTCGATGGCTGTGGTTAATACGGTCGATGACCCGAATTAATGCTTTGCTGTGCGGTGGTATCGTGGAGGGGTAAACAGATCGCTTTATAGTATCTTTTAGCATCTTAATTTTTGAGTTAAATCGCCGTTTTATCAGCAGGTTATGGCTAAAATCTAGCAAACGGTTCAATGTTGTTTTGGCTATCACGTGCTAAACAAGCACGGTAAATAGCTAAAAAAAGAGCAAGTTGCGGAGATTGTATGCTGAATCAGGCGCGTGAAGTTGCTGTACTTGCTCCTCCTGCGGGCAAAGACTTGATTGCTGGTATGGTTAAGTCATGCCATGGTCCGACTCTTTCCGTTGAAAGGGATTCGGCGAATGTACAGGAGTCGGTCTGGCAAACTGTATGTCTCTCATCGGACAATC
>JBOFIZ010000414.1:0-2398 GCA_051650425.1 Bacteroidales bacterium | reverse complement strand
TTACTCAATATATTCCGGTACGGCGTTCTTAGCTTTCAGTATATATCCCATCGGGTATTAAGATGGACGCTCACACCCGTAGCTCTTGCACTGCTGATCCCCCTTAATATCTACCTGTGCATATCCACCGACAGCCATTGGATTACACTCATTCTGATTCTCCAACTACTATTCTATCTGGCTGCCATTGCAGGGTATGCAGGATCAGTTAAGGGAAGACCCGTACGGATTTTATATGCCGTCTATTATTTTGTATTCATGAATCTGAATGTATTCAGAGGCTACATATACCTCCGTAAAAGAAAAGGGAGCGGAGCCTGGGAAAAAGCAAAACGAAGTAAATAAATAATAAAACAGAGTATGAAAATTGTAATTATCGGTACAGGCTATGTCGGATTGGTTACAGGAGCCTGCTTCGCAGAAATGGGAGCTAAAGTAATATGTGTTGATACAGATATGACTAAGATACAAGCTCTGCTCAAAGGTCAGATACCTATTTATGAACCGGGACTGGCCGAATTGGTAAAAAAGAACATGACAGATAAGCGACTCTCTTTTTCCACTGACCTTGCGAGTGCAATCGCAAACGCACCTTTAGTATTTTGTACAGTAGGCACCCCGCAGGACAAAGACGGAAATGCCGATCTCAAGTATGTAAAGGCCGTAGCTAAAGAAATCGGAATGTGCATGAAAGAATATCTCGTATTTATCACAAAAAGTACAGTCCCTGTAGGCACTTCCTATCTGGTAAAAGAGATTATTGCAGAAGAACTTAGGAACAGAGGTGTAAATATTCCTTTTGATGTAGCATCCAATCCCGAATTTCTTAAAGAAGGCGATGCCATTAAAGATTTTCTTACACCCGAAAGAGTTGTTATCGGTACCGATTCATCCAATGCACAAAAACTTTTAGGCAAACTCTACAAGCCATTTGTCATGAATGGTTACCCATTGATATTTATGGATATCGCATCTGCCGAAATGACCAAATATGCTGCCAATGCAATGCTTGCCACACGCATCAGCTTTATGAATGATATTGCCAATCTGTGCGAAATCGTAGGTGCCGATGTCGATATGGTCCGAAAAGGAATGGGGACAGACAGCCGCATCGGAAAATATTTTCTGTACTCAGGTTGTGGCTATGGCGGATCCTGCTTTCCGAAAGACGTAAAAGCACTCTTAAGCGTAGCTGCCAAAAACAATTATAACTTACGTATTCTTACAGCAACGGAAGAGATTAATCAGGATCAGAAACTGGTTTTGGTAAATAAACTCAAAGCAGCGATCGGCAGTTTGCAGAATAAGAATATTGCTGTCTGGGGACTGGCCTTCAAACCCGAAACCGATGATATGCGCGAAGCTCCTTCTATCGTTATTATTAATGAAATTCTCAAAGAAGGAGGCAAAGTCAAAGCTTATGATCCGATAGCAATGTCCGAAGCCGAAAAAATATGGGACGGCTCCATCACCTATGCAGCAGATATGTATGACGCTACCCTGGAGGCTGATGCACTACTTGTTGTAACCGAATGGAAGCAATTCCGACTTCCGAGCTGGAAAGTGATCGCTAAAGCCATGCGCGGAAACCTTGTTATAGACGGACGAAACATCTATGACGAAAGTGACTTAAGCAAAGATGGATTGAAATATATACGTATCGGAAAAAAATCTTAATTATGAAACGCATTTTAGTTACCGGCGGGGCCGGTTTTATCGGTTCTCACCTTTGCACAAGACTCGTACAGGAAGGCAATGATGTTATTTGTCTCGATAATTTCTTTACCGGATCCAAACGCAACATCATCCATCTGGTAGGCAATCCGCTCTTCGAGATAATTCGCCAGGATGTCATACAGCCCTACTATGCCGAAGTCGATGAAATATACAACCTCGCTTGTCCTGCCTCACCCATACACTATCAGTATAATCGGATCAAAACGATCAAAACATCTGTCATGGGTGCCATAAATATGCTCGGATTGGCAAAACGGACCAAAGCGAAAATCCTGCAAGCTTCCACCAGCGAAGTTTACGGCGATCCTGCCATTCATCCGCAAGTCGAATCTTATTGGGGCAATGTAAACCCGATCGGCGACCGATCTTGCTATGACGAAGGCAAACGCTGTGCCGAAACCTTATTTATGGATTATCACTCACAAAACAATGTTCGGATTAAGATTATCCGTATTTTCAATACATACGGACCCAGAATGAGTGAAGGTGACGGACGTGTCGTATCAAATTTTATCCTTCAGGCTCTTCGCGGACAGAACATCACCATTTATGGCGACGGTTCACAAACCCGCAGTTTCCAGTACGTCGATGATCTGGTAGAGGCCATGATCCGTATGATGGCGACCGATGATTCGTTTACAGGCCCTGTCAATATAGGCAA
>JBOFIZ010000413.1:0-1610 GCA_051650425.1 Bacteroidales bacterium | reverse complement strand
GCATTGAAAACAGCCGATGCCGGATATCTTACTCGTCGTTTGGTTGACGTTGCTCAAGACGTTATCATTCATGAGGAAGATTGTGGAACTTTACGCGGTCTTATCTGTACTGAGATCAAAAATAACGAAGAGACAGTGGCATCATTGTACGAGCGTATTTTAGGTCGTGTATCAGTTCATGATATTCAACATCCTTTGACAGGTGAAATTATCTGTAACTCTGGTGAAGAAATTACAGAAGATATGGCGAAAGCTATTCAAAATTCACCAATCGAACGTGTTGAGATTCGTTCAGTTCTTACATGTGAATCTAAGAAAGGTGTTTGTGCTCGTTGTTACGGTCGTAACCTTTCTACAGGTAAAATGGTACAAAAAGGAGAAGCAGTTGGGGTTATCGCCGCTCAGTCAATTGGTGAGCCGGGTACACAGCTTACACTTCGTACGTTCCACGTCGGAGGGGTTGCTTCGAATATTGCTGCTATTTCTAATGTTACATCAAGATATGATGGTTTCTTAGAAATTGACGAGCTTCGTACTGTTGAAACGAAAGATGATGCAGGTAAAGAAATTTCTATTGTTGTAAGTCGTTTGGCAGAGCTTCGTATTGTAGATCCGAATACGAAAATTGTATTGACTACAACAAATATACCTTACGGTTCTAAATTATATTTCCAACCTAACGCTACCGTTAAAAAAGGAGATATCATTTGTGAGTGGGATCCATTTAACGCCGTAATTGTTTCAGAGGTTTCTGGTCGTGTTCAACTTGAGAGTGTAATTGAGAATGTTACTTACAAGGTAGAATCAGATGAAACTACAGGTCTTCGTGAGAAAATCATTATTGAATCTCGTGAACGTACTAAAGTTCCTGCTGCTAATATCGTTGATAAAAACGGTAACATTATTAAAACATATAACTTACCGGTAGGTGCTCACTTATTGAAAGAAGAAGGTGATGAAATCAATGCCGGTGAAGAGTTCGTTAAGATTCCACGTGCTGTAGGTAAAGCGGGTGATATCACGGGAGGTCTTCCACGTGTAACTGAATTGTTTGAGGCTCGTAATCCTTCTAATCCGGCTGTTGTTGCTGAGATTGATGGTGAGGTTAAATTCGGTAAAGTAAAACGTGGTAATCGTGAGATCTCTGTTACTTCAAAAACTGGTGAGGTTAAGAAATACTTAGTTTCTCTTTCTAAACAAATTCTTGTTCAGGAAAATGACTATGTAAGAGCTGGTACTCCGCTTTCTGATGGTGCTACAACTCCTGCGGATATTCTTAACATCAAAGGTCCTACTGCGGTACAGGAATATATTGTTAACGAAGTTCAGGATGTATACCGCCTGCAAGGTGTAAAAATCAATGATAAACACTTTGAGGTTATTGTACGTCAGATGATGCGTAAGGTAACAATCGTTGATCCGGGTGATACACGCTTCCTTGAAGCTCAAATCATTGACAAACATGATTTCATGGAAGAAAATGATCGTATCTGGGGTAAAAAAGTTGTTGTTGAAGCGGGTGATTCTCAAACAATGAAACCAGGTCAGATTGTAACTCCACGTAAACTTCGTGATGAGAATTCAATGTTGAAACGTCGTGATATGAAGTT
>JBOFIZ010000412.1:0-2376 GCA_051650425.1 Bacteroidales bacterium | reverse complement strand
TGAGAATATTAATATTAGGAGCCGGTAAAATGGGCTCCTTTTTTACAGATACGCTTTGCTTTGATCACGAAGTTGCACTTTTTGATTTAGATCCGAAACGATTAAGATATGTATTTAATACGGTTCGAATGAGTAAAGTTGAAGAAATTGCAGAATTCGATCCGGAGCTTGTGATCAATTGTGTGACTATAAAAAATACAATTGCAGCATTTGATCTTGTGACACCCTATTTATCCGAGAGATGTATTATATCAGACATCGCTTCTGTTAAAACCGGATTACCGGAATATTATGCAGCGCAAAAACGTCCGTATGTGTCAACACACCCTATGTTTGGACCGACATTTGCGACATTAAGTGACTTGCGTTCTCATAATGCTATTATTATAGCAGAATCGGATTTTATGGGTAAGATGTTTTTTAAAGAATTGTACAGATCTTTGAAACTGAATATTTTCGAATATACGTTTGAGGAGCATGATGAAACAATTGCCTATTCGTTGTCTATACCATTTGCTACAAATCTGGCCTTTGCTTCAGTAATGAAACATCAGGAAGCACCTGGTACAACTTTTAAAAAGCAGATGATGATTGCAGAAGGCCTTTTGAGTGAAGATGACTATTTGCTTCAGGAAATTCTTTTTAATCCTTATACATCTGAACAGCTTGTAAGGATACAAAAACAATTAGCTGTTTTGCAGCAAATAGTAGAAAAAAAAGATGCCTTGGCAATGCGTGATTTCTTATCGCTTGCGCGTAAAAATATTGAATAATAAGACTAAAAATAACTGATAAGTTTTGAAATATATTTAATATTGTTGATGTTAAGTGGTTTTTTAAGTATATTTGTCATAAATGTAACTAAACCAATTATCAAAGATGAGATTCAAATTATTTTTAGTAACTCTGTTATCAGTTATTTCGACATCATTTATTCAGGCATCTACAGAAGGTAAGCACGATATGTCCAATATGCGTGTTTCCATCAATGCTACTGACTTTAGAAATTCACGTCATATCGATCAGGTTGATCACAATAAGAAGACATACATCAAAGGAAAAGACAATAAGTATAAAGAAAAAGAGTCAAACAGAATGCTTCAGCCGTTTGTTGACTATGTCTTTTCATCTAAATTTGCTGGTGGTGAATATGTTGTAACATGCTTTTATCGCGTAGATAAAAAACTGGCAAATGATGAATGCTTTCTGACTTTAGGTGTAGATGAAATTTCGCCATGTCGACTGGATATCAAAGAGAGTTTCGGTACTCATAGAATTAGCCAGACTTTTGATGTGAAGTTTTTGAGAGGAAAAAATCATACACTTAAATTGTGGTTACCTTCAAAAGGGGTAATGATTGAGAAATTCGAAATTCGAAAGAAAATTATCAACTCGAAGAAAGATAAAGGTAATAGCGAAGAATAATATTTTAGATTTAAAATATGCCGAAAAAAGGTTGTCTGGTAACTATCAGGCAACCTTTTTTTATTATTTACCGGCTTTTTATATCGCTTGTCAACATAAAGATGGATTTGTTTCTGACATTTTGATAGTTTTCAGGTTGTGTCTAATTTACTCAAAAATCTGATTGTTTTTCTGGATTGCAGGCACCTTTTTATGAAAATCAATCAAATTCGATCGTAGTTACTTCGTTTGGGGATTCGAAAAGGGCATTTGAGAATTTTCGCGGTATATAAATTAATTTTAATACGTATTAAAACTTCTCCAGATACGTATCAAAATCTCTCCAAATACGTATTATATAATATTTTCATACGTATCTAATTTCATCTTCTCTTAGTCAAAAATGGAGTTAATACGTTTATTGTTGATTATCAGCGCTTTGTGTAAGTGTGAATCCAAGCTCTATTCTGAGCGAGAGAGATACAAGCCTGTAAATATTGAATTCTCAGCGATTAGATAAATTCAAAAAGATAGCTATTATGCTTTATTTGTGACAATATGATATTTGAAATAGTAAAGAGGTTCTTCCTGATTCAGGAAGAACCTCTTTACTTTCGGGCTTAAAATGGAATCTATCAAAAGGATACTTGTTTAATCAGTATTGATTTTAGAATATCTCTCATGAAGAATTAAAAGGGGAATAGAAGTTCTTTTCGCAGTTGCGATAGTGAAGCTTCTGGAGAATAAGACTTCAATAAATGACTTCTCTTCTTTCATTAAAATCAGCATATCCGGAGCAATCTTGGCTACTTCTTCTAAGAAAATATCGATAGTTGTAGATTGAGATTTTACGGCTGATACCTGATGCACTTTGATATTTAAGTCACTGATGTTTTCTTCTACGTATGTCTGAAATCCTTTTTCTAAGATCTTTTCTTTGAACGTGTCACCATAAGATATATGTATTATATC
>JBOFIZ010000411.1:0-1218 GCA_051650425.1 Bacteroidales bacterium | reverse complement strand
ATTTCGGTGCGCTTAAGAACTTTATTAAGATGCAGCAAGAGAATAATTGCTATTTCTTTATTGCTGACTATCATTCATTGACCACACATCCGGATCCAAAATCTCTACATACAAACGTAAAGAATGTATTAACTGAATATTTAGCAGCGGGTCTTGATCCGGAGACTTCGGCTATCTATGTTCAGAGTGATGTGCCTGAAGTAACAGAATTATATTTGTTATTGAATATGCACGCTTATATGGGTGAATTAGCTAAGACTTCTTCATTCAAGGAGAAAGCAAGAAAGCAACCTGAAAATGTAAATGCAGGCTTGTTGACTTATCCTACTTTGATGGCTGCTGATATTTTGATGCATAATGCAGATAAAGTTCCAGTAGGTAAAGATCAGGAGCAGCATCTTGAAATGACGCGTAAATTTGGTCGTCGTTTCAATAACTTTTACGGAGTTGAATACTTTAAAGAGCCCGCTGCATATAATTTCGGCGGTGAGTTAGTTAAGATTCCGGGATTAGATGGTAGTGGTAAAATGGGTAAAAGTGAAGGTAACTGTATTTACCTTGCTGATGATCCGAAAACGATTGAGAAAAAGGTTAAACGCGCTTTGACAGATCAGGGTCCTTCAGAAATGAATTCGGTTAAGCCTGATTATATTGAAAACTTATTCACTATTCTGAACGTTGTATCAACACCTGATACGGTAGAGTTTTTCGAAGATAAATGGAATAAGTGTGAAATTCGTTACGGTGATTTGAAAAAACAATTGGCTGCTGATATTATTGCTGTAACTAGTCCGATCCGTGAGCGAATCCTTGATATTCAGAATGATGAAGAATATCTGCGCAGAGTAAGTATCATGGGTGCAGAAAGAGCAAGAGAAAGTGCTTCAAAAACACTTCGTGAGGTTCGCGAGATTATGGGTTTTAAACCATTCTAAATATTTAGATATAAAACAGAAAAGGGGAGCTCGATGAGTTCTCCTTTTTATTTAATACAATCGATTATGAAACAATTTGTCATTGTCGCAGATGATAAAATTCCTGGATTGCCAACTTTATTGGCACCTTTTGAGCAGGTTACTTTTTTGCCAACGAAGGATTTTTCATCATCAGCCATTAAAGATGCCAATGTTTTGTTTGTCAGAACACCTATTAAATGTAATCCCGCTTTATTAGAAGGTAATAAAGTGGAATATATAGGAACGGCAAGTATTGGTTTCG
>JBOFIZ010000410.1:0-2369 GCA_051650425.1 Bacteroidales bacterium | reverse complement strand
TTAAAAAAAGGGACGAAAAGCTAGAGCTATCCGCGGTACCACCCAGATTCGGCTAAAAAGCCGCACTTGACTCAGATACTAGGTTTTGCAACCGATATCCTACCCCTGTAACGTGGGGAGACGTTCCTTCCTAGGCACTCGGCTTCAGAGGACAGTTCCTGGGGGAGCTTCATTGATTTACGTCACTGTCTCGCACCATCCGACAGCTCGCTGGAGACTCACTCAACTACTTTACCCATTCAACACCTTTAATATTTTTAACTTGTGGTAAATTATATAAGCTATTTTTTAGTTTGTCAACACAAAAAATAAAAAATTTCAAATATTACAAATAAACAGAAAAGAGAAAACGTTTATTAGAATAATACTTAAAAAGAAAAATTTTTTAGAAAATAAACGAGGAATATAAAAATAATCACTTGAACGAAAGGCGTATTTTATTAATTGAGCCTAAAATTGTGCTTTTTGTGCTAGTTAATTGCGAATAATGGGTATACTCAGAATATTAAACCATATTAAACTATGTTAAATTATGTTAAACTATGTTAAAGAAGGAGGAAATTTGAAAGTGAAGAAAATGCAAAGACAGAGACTAAGTATATTGCTTATAATTGTAATGGTATTTACTATGACAAATATAGGGTCACTACCTTCATATGCGGCATCGACGATGTCTCATGCAATGGATGTGATATCTACAGGGCTTAACCAAGGCATAAATGTAATTAAAGGACCAGATGGTAAGCTTTATATTTCTGAGTATGGTGGTGGGAAAATTACTAGAGTTGATAGGGATGGCCAAAACAAAGAAGATTTTGTAACTGGACTTAATCAACCTATAGGAATGGCTTTCGACAGCGGTGGCAATTTGTATGTTGCACAACATGCGGGAGCAAAAGTTGAAAAAATAACACCTGGAGGGGTAAAATCTTTAGTAAAAGGTGGGACAGGAATATTAACAGGCCTTACAATTGATAGCAGTGATAAATTGTACACAGTTGAATATGGAACCGGCAAAATTTTAAAAATGAATTTGGATGGGTCTGGGATGACAGAATTTGTCACAGGGCTTGGTTCGAGTGCGATTATTGGAATGACAATTGATTCAAATGACAATATATATGTTTCAGATCGCGCTGGAGGTAAAATCAAAAAAATAACCCCAGGTGCAACGGTTACCGATTTTATAACAGGGTTATCGACGCCTACATGGGTTACGCTTGGGAAGGATGGGTATTTTTATGTTTCTCTAGGTTCGAGAGTTATAGAAAAATATGATACAGATGGGAACAAATTAAATTCATTCATAACCCCAGCAACCTTAAACTATCCTTGGGGAACCTATATTGAAGATACAGGATATATTTACTTCCAGACCTTTGGTTCTGTTACTGAAAAAATTGTAGGAACAGGTGGGACAACGGACAAAACGCATATCGAATTGATAATGAATACTACGATGCCAGCTATCACGGCAGACGTAGCAGCGTTTACGATTTCAGGGGTTGCTTCTAATCCACAAGTTACAGAAGCCACTACATCGGGATCAAGTATTTGTTTGACTTTGGATGATAATATATCTTATACAGATACTAGCATTAAAGTCAGCTATGCTAAAACAGGAACTAATAATCTAGTGGTTTCTGGTTCAGCGATAGAACTTGATAATTTTACAAATATGCCAATAAAAAATAATGTCTTAAGAATCACAAATATCTCGACTCTTTCGAATATAACTGTTTCAAAAGGAACAGAACTGAGTGGGGTGATGGCTCAGTTGCCATCAAGTGTAACTTTAACTTTAAGTAATTCCACAACTACAAGTTCCGCGGTAACTTGGGATGGAGGCACGCCTACGTATGATGGCAATACAAGTGGAACGTATATGTTTGCTGGAACAGTAGCGACAACAGAGAATGTTTCTAATTCAAGTAATCTAAAAGCGAATGTGGAGGTCATTGTATCAGAAGAAGATAAACCAAACGTATCTTCTGTAGAAACACTACCTGATATTTTTGTTGCAAACGGGACACCACTTAGTGCGGTAAATCTACCAACATCAGTAACTATAAACTTGAGCAATTCAACGACGACTGGTGCAGCGATGAATTTAAGTTTAAACAATCCAACAACTACTGGTTCAGAAATGACTTTAAGTTTTAGTAATTCAACAACGACTAGTGCAGCAGTAGTTTGGGATGGAGGTACACCACCGTACAATCCAACAACGGCAGGAACTTACGTATTTTCAGGAACACTTGTTCTTGGAGATGAATTCTTTAATCCGAACAACCTTAAAGCAAGTGTCAATGTTATAGTAGGTTCAGCATCTTCAGGAACTGGCGGTTCTTCATCAACGCCAACGCCAC
>JBOFIZ010000409.1:0-14103 GCA_051650425.1 Bacteroidales bacterium | reverse complement strand
GGATTAAAATATAAAGAATGAAAACATTTAAAGAATTAGGCATCTGTAGTGAAATTTTGGATGCGATTGCTGAGCTAGGTTATGAATCTCCAATGCCCGTACAAGAGGAAGTTATTCCTTATATGTTGGCTGAAGATTCAGACATAGTAGCATTGGCTCAGACAGGGACAGGAAAAACTGCAGCTTTCGGATTGCCGATTATTCAGAAAATAGATGTATCGAACTACACTCCGCAAGCGCTTATTTTAGCTCCGACACGTGAGCTATGTTTGCAGATTGCGAGTGATCTTCAGGATTATTCAAAGTATATTGATAAACTAAAAGTTCTGCCCGTATATGGAGGGTCGAGCATTGAAAGTCAAATCAGAAGCCTGAGAAATGGAGTACATATTGTCGTTGCTACTCCGGGACGCTTATTGGATTTGATCAATCGTAACACTATTAAATTAGGTAGTGTGAAATTCGTTATTATGGACGAAGCGGATGAGATGCTTAATATGGGATTCTTAGACAGCATCAATGACATTTTAGCACAAATTCCCGAAGGGCGCAATACTCTACTTTTCTCGGCAACAATGCCAAAAGAAATTGCACGTATAGCTAAAAACTATATGAAAGATCCAAAAGAAATTACATGTGGTAATAGAAATGAAGGATCGAATAACGTAAAACATGTTTATTATCTGGTACATGCCCGTGATAAATATTTAGCTCTAAAACGAATTGCGGATAATAACCCAAATATTTATGCGATTGTTTTCTGTCGTACGCGTAAGGAAACACAAGAGGTTGCAGACTGGTTAATTAAGGATGGTTATAATGCAGATTCACTTCATGGAGAGCTTTCACAAGCTCAGCGTGATTATGTAATGCAGAAATTCCGTCTTCGTAACCTTCAAATTCTTGTAGCGACGGATGTGGCTGCTCGTGGTTTGGATGTGGATAGTCTGACACACGTTATTAATTATGGTTTACCTGATGATGTAGAAACGTATAATCACCGTAGTGGTCGTACAGGACGTGCAGGTAAAAAAGGTACTTCAATCGCGATCATGCATGTGAAAGAAAAAGGTAAGATGCGTGAGATCGAGCGAATTATTAAAAGACAATTCGAAAAAGGTGAAGTGCCAACAGGTACTCAAATTTGCGAGAAACAATTGTTCTACTTCGTTGATAAACTTGAGAAAGTAGAAGTGAACGAAGAGGAAATTGCAAACTACCTTCCGAATGTTTACCGTAAGCTTGAATGGTTGTCGAAAGAAGACCTTATTAAGCGTTGCGTTTCATTGGAGTTCAATCGTTTGATTAACTACTACCGTGATGCGGAAGATCTCGAGATCGTGAACGAAAAAGCGACTCGTGAGGAAAGATCAGGTAGAAATTCATCTACTAAAGGATATACTCGGATCTTTATCAATATTGGGAAATCAGAAGGATTATTCCCAAATACATTGATTGAATTCCTAAATAAGAATTTAGGTTTCAGAGCACAAATCGGAAGAATTGATTTATTGCAAAACTTCTCTTATTTTGAGGTTGAAGATAAAGATGTTAAAGAAGTATTGACTGCTTTGAATAACAAATTGACTTACGAAGGAAGAACTATTTTCTGCGAAGTTGCTCAAGAAAGACGTAATAGCGGCGGAGGTTCTCGCAGAAGATCTGATGATCGTGGCGGATTCCGTGGCGGACGTGGGGGTGATAGAAAATTTGGTTCTCGCGATCGTGGTGATCGCAGAGAAGGCGGAAGAGACAGAAGGCCATCTTCTCGTAATGACCGTTCTGAAAAATCATCAGACAGATTGAATAAACGTAAATCGCGTTTTGAAAAATAATTTCTGAAATATTCGTATAGGGATATTTAGAGAAAGCTCTGTGACAAAATGTCGCAGAGCTTTTTTTTTGATAATTGTTTTGTTTGTTGAGGGAAAATGTATTAATTATGTGCTTTAAAATTGAATTGAATGGAGGAGACTACGAACTCAGCTAAAAAGCAGCAGTTTATCCGGTATATTATAACAGGGACTGTCGGGACCCTGTTTCAGTATGGGATTTATTATGTTTTGCTGAATCTGATGGATGCACGTATCGCTTACACGATTGCGACGGTGTTTTATATATTGATTACGTTTCTGATGACCAATTATTATACCTTTCGGGTGAAGCCGACCTGGTCGAATTCGTTGGGTTATCTGATTCAGCAGGGATTGAATTATGTGATGCAGATAAGTTTTTTATCTTTTTTTCTTCATATTGGAATCACCAAGCAGCTAGCACCGATACCTGTTTATCTGATTGCGCTGCCATTGAACTTCTTTATACTTCGTTTTATTTTCAAGAAAAAATTGAGTTAATTAATTAAGGATTAGGTGTATGCCTGATCCTTTTTTGTTTTAGAGGGCAGATATAAGTGGATGAGTAAACAAAAACAAATGCTGTTATGTTATATTCTCAGTTTGGAAACAGAGATATGATAAGAAACATATGAATCTATTTTTTTTGCTTAAATAGAGAACAATTTAATAACTGAATCTGTTTTATTACAAACGAGTGAGAGATTTAAATCACTGTTTATCATTTATATAAAGATAATCTATGAAACGGATTATAAGATTATGGTTGATGTGTTTATTTGTGTTTACTTTTACAAATGTAAAAGCGCAATATGGACAAATGATGACGCCAGAGATGTGGAAAGGGATGCATGAGATGATGAGTTATTCGGATAATAATTCAATGAAGACTGAATGGTCTGGTAATTCAAATCAATATGGTCATCTTGTATCTGTAAAACAGATTCCACAAGCGTTAATTGAATTTGTGAAAACAAATTTTGATAAAAATATAACAATAAGAAAAGCTCATCTCCAAAGTAATAATGTATATGAGTTGAATCTTTCGAATGGAAATGAAATAACATTTCATAGTTCTGGAGATTGGCATCATATTGATGGAGAAGGTAATTATCTTTCAAAATCTCTTTTAAAGCTTATGCCATTGAATGTGATGGATTATGTTAAAAAGAATTATCCTGAATCAAAGATAAAAGAGCTTAGTAAGTGTTCACAGGGTTGGGAAGTTGAGATTTCGACTCCTAAAATAGATGATGTGACACTTATGTTTTATCCAAATGGTACTTTTATGAAAATCGAAGAAGAATAAATTGTGTTCTGTGGCAGGGGGTTATTCGCCGTGAGGTGCGTACCCCTTTATTTTTTTAAGAAAGAGTGATAAAAGAAGTCAGCTTCCCCAGTTGACTTCTTTTTCGTTTTATAGCGGGATACAACTTTTGTAAATGGAATTTTGTTATTGTATTATAGAAATTAAATTATGTGAGCATTTATGGAAAATACAGACACTAAACCAGCTTCTTCCAAAAAAGGGTTGATTATTTTGATTATTGTATTAGTTGCAGGATCTGTTGCTGCTTTTATTTGGTGGCGTAATTATGAAAAATATATAGCAACGAATGATGCTAATCTGGATTCATACAGAATATCTGTTTCTTCGATGGTGATGGCAAAGATTAAAAATCAGTTGGTGGAAGAAGGAGAAAAAGTAAATAAAGGTGATTTGATGGTGGAGCTAGATAGTTCGGAGATCAAATCAAAGCAGGCAGAACTAGAGGCTCAAAAAAAGGAATTGGAGGCTCAGCTGGCTTTGACGCGAGTAAATGAAGTGACGGCACAAAAGACACTGGAGATGAGAGAGGCATCCTATAAGCTAGCGAAAGAGAATTATGGTCGTGCAAAATTGCAGTATTCGCAGGCAGTATTGCCGCTGGAAGCATTGCAAACCTCAGAAGAGGCTCAGACAACGTCAAAGATTGCATGTGAGGTTGCTAAATCGCAGTTAAAGGCAGCGTCTGTACAGATTGCATCTACAGAAGCTTCTATTCAGGCAGTCGAATCACAAATAGAGTCTGTATTGATAGAGTTATCTTATTATCGGATTTATGCTCCATCGGAGGGTGTTATCGGGAAGCGCTGGATGTTGCCCGGAGATATTGTTCAGCCGGGACAGACGTTATATACGTTGAATCAAGACAGAGCGTTGTGGCTAAGTATTTATTTAGAGGAGACCAAGTATGAGAATGTATTTATCGGGCAAGAAGTAAAATATCAACTGGATGCTTATCCAAAATTGACTTTTTGGGGTAAAATTTATTATATAGGTGATAATACAGCGTCACAGTTTTCAATGATTCCACCAAATAATGCTTCCGGAAATTTCACGAAAGTAACACAGCGGATTCCGATTAAGATTTCGATTGATTCAATATCGGGCGATAAGAAGCTGATAGATAAAGTGAAGTTGGTCTCAGGAATGTCAGCAGAGGTGAAAATCATAAAATAGAAAATTGAATGAATGAATCATTTTCGATAGAGAGTAAGGGATATAAATGGTTTGTGCTATTGAATGTGATGATAGCTACCTTTATGGCCGTTCTAGATTCTACGGTCGTGAATGTCGGTCTGCCTACAATTATGGGGACACTTGGAACGGACATTAATACGGCAGAATGGATTTTGACAGGCTATATGTTATCTCTAGCAGGTGTTTTGCCTGTGGCAGGCTGGTTTGCTGACCGTTTTGGCTATAAAGCTATCTTCATTATTTCCATTTTTATCTTCACATCAGGTTCTTTTATGTGTGGGAATTCGACACATATTGAAGAGCTAATTTTCTGGAGAATATATCAGGGGATGGGCTGCGGCGGAATTATGCCTGTGGGTATGGCTATTGTGACCAATGTGTTTCCACTTCAACAGAGGGGGATAGCTCTTGGTTTCTGGGCTGTAGCTTCGGCGGCATCGGTTTCTTTTGGTCCTGCAATCGGGGGATATTTGGTTGATAATTTCAACTGGAATTATATTTTTTATATAAATGTACCTATTGGAGCATTAGCGATTTTTATAACCTCGACTATTCAGCGAGAGTTTAAAAATCCGGATGTGGGTAAATTCGATGTTCCTGGTTTTATTACGTCGGTAATCTTTTTACCGGTATTCTTATACGGTCTGACAGAAGTGAATTCGTCAACCAATGCAGAGGGTTGGAATAGTCCGGTCGTTATGGGATCCATGTTTATTTCATTTATTTCATTTGTTTTATTTATCTATTTTGAGTTGATCTCTAAAAACCCATTAATGAATCTACGGCTTTTCGGAGACCGGAATTTTGCTTTGGCAAATCTGGTGGTATTTATTTTTGGAGTTGGAATGTTTGGGAGCACCTTCTTAGTTCCGCTTTATTTGCAAAACAGTTTGGGATATTCTGCATTTGATTCCGGATTGTTTTTTGTGCCTGTAGGTATTATGCAGGGCATCGCCTCTCCCTTTGTCGGGCAATGGTCACAGAAGGTAAATCCTAAGTATTTTATCATATTCGGACTGGTATTGTTGTCGTATAGCTTTTATATGAATCAATCATTTTCTTATTTGTCAGACAGAAACTATATACAGTTGAGCTTGTATTTGAGAGGTTTGGGTATGGGTATTCTTTATTCGCCTTTGATGAATATGTCATTGTTTAATATTCCTCAGCGCTTTATGGCACAGGCTTCTGGCCTTACCAACATTATTCGCCAAATCGGAGGGAGCTTCGGTGTGACGATTATGAGTTATATGCTGACTAAACGTGTGGCATTTCATACACAGATTTATAATGAGTCTTTGGCCTCGACCGGACAAACGTATGAAAATGTTATGGATAAACTTGACTCGTTTATCACGCATACGGTTAGTGCATCTGAATCGTTAAGTCATTCGTTTTCGAAGTCTTTAATCAGTAATCATATTAGTCTGGAGGCTTATATAGAGGGAATTAATGATGATTTTTATATATCCACTTTTATAACCGTAATGGCAATTATACCGGCGGTTTTTTTATCAAATAAAAAAATGAAATAAATTATGGATCAACAAATGAAAAATATATTTAAGCTTTCAGTCTTATCGGTGATTTTAGCTTCTCCTCTTTCTATTTTTGCTCAGGATACACTGACCGTGAGGGAAACCATCAATAGGGTAATAAGTACCTATCCGACTGTGAAACAAGCAGAAGAGGCATTGCATAGTACGAATATAAATTTGAAAGTTACACGGTCAGTTTTATTCCCGACATTGAATGCTTCAGCATCTTATATGTATAATGATCCACAGATGAAGATGACATTAGGAGAGCAGTCTTTTGATCTGAATCCTAAGAATACTTATAATACAGGAGTATCGCTGTCACAGCTGTTATATGATTTTGGGAAGACACGTCCTAAGATAGAAGCTGCTAAATTGCAGGAGGAGATAGCAGGGTATCAGGTGGTAAATGTTAAGCAGGATCTGGCCCTGAATACGATTCAGTTGTATTATACGCTTTATTACACGCGTGAGGCAATAAAGATAAAGGAGCAGGAGAAGAATAATTATGAGGAGATGTTGCGCCATGTGCAGGTGAAAAAGAATGTTGGTACAGCGACCAAATTTGATTTGTTAAATACGAATGTAAATCTGAAGAATGTGCAGACCCAGATTATTAATTTAGCAACGATGGATCTGACACAGCAAAAAAGTTTATCGGTTCTGGCGGATACTTCCATAACCGCTGCGATACCTCTAGTATTTGACGGAGCGCTAAAACCATTGCTGACTAGTCTGGATGATTTGCTTAACCAGGCAATGAAGAGTCGTCCGGAGGTGCTGATAGCAATGAGAAGCGTAGAATCAGCTAAATTGCAGGAGAAGGCTGCTGCACGGAGTTATAATCCGACGTTGAACTTGCAGGCGGGAGCGGGTTGGAAAAATGGTTATCCCATGGATCTGGAAAAAATGAAATTTAATTATAATGTAGGTGCATCTTTGTCTATCCCTATTTATGAAGGAGGCAGACGTAAGTTTGAGCGGAATCTGGCAAAATCAAAAATAATAACGGAGGATGCAAATATGAATTTGATACTCAAACAGATCGAGACACAGGTTTCACAGAATTATTATAGTCTTCAATCCTCTCTGGCTTCAATGGATAATTTGATCATTCAGGTTGAGTTTGCAGAGGAGGCTTTTAATCAGGCAAAAGTTAATTTTGAGGCGGGAACGATAACAAATTTAGAATTAACGACGAGTGCAACGAATTTATCCTCGGCTAAATTGTTATTATTACAGTCCAAGATCAATTATATAATATCTTTGTACCGATTGAAAATGAGTACAGGAGAGCTAATTTATTAATTTAATAACCGATAATAATATGGAAAAACATCATTCGAAATATGTTGATTGGGCTTGGGAGGTTTTATATGCTTATTTTGAGAGACGTCATCCGCAATTGGATGATATGGATGGGTTTGAGCAAAAGGCGGCTTGTTTTGTGACTATTCATATGAATGCGGATCATTCCTTACGAGGATGTATCGGTACCTTAGAGCCTAATCAAATAAATCTGAAAGAAGAAATACATACGAATACGATATCTGCAGCTTTTCATGATCCTCGTTTTATGCCTTTGAAAAAAGAAGAGATGAGCAGCATCTATCTGTCCGTAGATGTGCTTGATACTCCTGAAGTTATAAGCTCTATAGATAAACTTGATCCGAAGTTGTACGGCGTTATTGTGGAGTCTAAAGGTCGGAGAGGTGTTCTTTTACCTGATTTACCAAGTATAGATACAGTTAAAGATCAATTGGCAATAGCTATGAAAAAAGGAGGTATCGACTCTGGAGAGTCTGTAGAACTGTTCCGGTTTAAGGTAAAACGTTATTACTAAAAAATATGATAGAAGCTCAATATTATAATAAGCATGAAGATGGAAAAGCAGAGTGTGAACTTTGTCCGCACAGATGTCTGATCATTAAGAATCATTCGGGTATATGCAATGTGCGGAAGAATATTGAAGGAACTCTCTATTCGATGAACTATGGACATGTATCAAGTATTGCTTTGGATCCGATTGAGAAAAAGCCGCTTAATGACTATAAAAAAGGGACAAAGATCTTATCGATCGGCAGCATAGGTTGTAATTTGCTCTGTGAATTTTGCCAGAACTGGCATATTGCACGGGCAGAATATCATGAGACGACACCCAAGGAGCTTGATCTGACGTCGGAGACAGTTGTACAAATGGCTGTCGATGCAGTGATATTAGGCAATATCGGTCTAGCGTATACGTACAATGAACCGACTGTCTGGTATGAATTTATGTTTGATACAGCGCAGCTTATAAAAGAGGCTAAACTGGATAATATACTGGTGACAAACGGATATATCAATGAAGCCCCAATGCGTAAACTGTTGCCATACTTGGATGCTCTTAATATCGATCTGAAAGGTACAGATAATACATTTTATAATCGTTTGACAAAGGCTGATATTGATCCTGTGTTGCAGACGATTAAGTTGGTAGCACATTCAGAGAAACATCTTGAACTGACATATCTGGTTATTCCGGGTAAGAATGATAATCAAACGGATTTCAGAAATATGATGGAATGGCTGGTGAATAATGCCGGAAGTGATTTTTCGTTGCATATAAACCGGTATTTCCCTGCTTATAGAATGAATATTCATACTACGCCAATTGAGTCATTGATGACTTTAGCGGCGATAGCTCGTGAGTATATTCTGAAAGTTTATATTGGAAATGTCTGATTAAACAGTTATAATTCTATGAAAGAAGTAAGACAAAATTGTGTAGAAGGTCAGTTTTATCCTGATAACAGTAAGGAGCAGATCGCGCTTTTCAAATATCAGCTTGAAGCCGAAAAAGAGCGAATTGACTATGAATTGGCCACAAAAACGATATTGGGAGGTGTTGTTCCACATGCAGGACATGTGTATTGTGGTAAACAGGCAATTCATTTTTTTGAGATCGTGAAGGCAAGCAAAGAAAAGTTTGATGTGATTATTCTGGTTAATCCTAATCACAAAGGTTCGGGATTTGCAGCAAGTATTGACGAACATAAATACTGGAAATCATCGTTGGGAGAAATCTGTCTGGATGAAAAAATGGTTGATGTAATGGGATTGCCCCTTGATTCGAGATCGCAGGCAAAAGAGCACTCTGGAGAGGTTATATTGCCCTACATTCAGTATTTTCTTGGAAATGATATCTCAATACTGCCTATAAATTTTAGTGTACAGAATAATGATAATGCAAAAATAATAGCTCAAAATATCTTTGATGTATGTAAGCAGTTCAACAAGCGTCCATTGATAATAGCGTCTTCGGATTTTAATCATTTTGCATCGTCTGAGGTGGGTATAGAGCTGGATAATTTTGCTTTATCGGCTTTGTTTGAAAATGATCCGGAAGAATTCGAAAGAAGAATCCGGGAGAAAGATATTTCGATTTGTGGTTTCGGTGCTATTTTAGTATTGTATTATTACTGTAAATTGAGTGTCGGATCATTTGATATGAAAATTTTAAGTAGAGGAAATTCGGGAGAAATATATCCATCAGATAATGTAGTTGATTATATATCAATGCTTTTTTATAAAGATTATTGATATGTAAAATAGATTTAAATAATGCATCCAGTAGGTTAATTTGTAAATAAATAAGATTATCCTACTGGATATTTATTTTCTTTGCGATAGCAATATGAAGATGGAATTTAAGACTTTAAAAATCAGTAATACTTGAATTAAATTAAAATCAAATACTATACGCTACTAAACACCCTTTTACAATGGAAAAGATAATATTAATAACTGGTGCAACCTCAGGAATAGGTGAAGCTTTAGCTATAAATTTAGCTAAGAAAGGTTATAGCCTTATTCTTACAGGAAGACGAGCAGAACGATTAGAAAAACTTAGGACAGACTTAATCAAAGAATATTCAGCGAAGATTGAAACTTTATGTTTTGATATCCGGAATAAAGAATGCGTTTTTGAGATGATTGATCAATTACCTATAGAGTGGATGAATATAAGTGTATTGATTAATAATGCAGGGTTAGCAGCCGGACTGGCACCTATCCAGGATGGCTTATTGAATGACTGGGAGCAAATGATTGATACAAACATTAAAGGATTGCTTTATATAACAAAAGCTGTTCTTCCTATGATGATCAAAAATCAGAGAGGTCATATAATTAATGTAGGTTCTATAGCAGGTATAGAAACATATCAGAATGGAAATGTATACTGTGCTACCAAGCACGCGGTAAATTCATTAACATTAGGTATGAGAATGGATTTAGTGAAATTTGGAATAAAAGTATCACAGGTGTTGCCAGGTGCTGTCAATACTGAGTTTTCTTTAGTTAGATTTAAAGGAGATTTGGATCGGGCAAATAAAGTTTATGATGGATTTAGACCTCTAAGTGCAAAAGATATAGCTGATTCAATCCAATATATTATAGAAGCTCCGGATCATGTGAATATTAGTGATATGGTAATTTTGCCTTCTGCACAAGCTTCAGCAACAATAACCGAAAGAAAGCAATAATAAAAACTCATGATAAAGATTTTAATTTTAGGTGCAAACGGCTTCATCGGTAGAAAAATACTTTTAGATTTATTAAATGTGGAAATTTATGAGTTATACGCATGCTCATTAAATGAAGATATAGAGCCACGAAAAGGCTACATGTTTGCCCAAATAGATATCACAAATGAAGAAGCGTTGAATACTTATATGTCTTTAATAGCGCCAGATGTAATTATTAATGTAGCAGCAATGTCATCATTGCATGATTGTGAAATACATCGATCGAAGGCAATGAAAATTAATGTGGATATAGTTAACCCATTGATAGAATATGTGAATAAACATGATAAATATTTGATTCATTTTTCTACTGATTTTGTATTTAATGGTTATCGGAAAAGATTATATACTGAAGAAGATGCTCAGGATCCCCTTAATTTTTATGGTCAAACGAAAGCAAGAGCAGAGGAATTGATAAAAGTATCACATGTAAGAGCCGCAATCTTACGTGTAGAGGTTGTTTTTGGCGAACCACTTCCAGGTCAGCATGGGAATATATTTACATTAGTTCGGGATAAATTAGCTAATGGAGAAATTGTACAGGTTGTAGATGACCAATATAGGACTCCTACATATATTGATGATGTAGTTTCAGTTATTTCTTTAATGATTCGAAAAAAGCCAGAAGGGATTTTTCATATTGCAGGTCCTGAGTATTTATCTATATCAGATTTTGCATTTCGGATAGCTCGATTTTATGGTTATAATGAAAAAAATATAGAAGTTGTATCAACCAGATTGATGAATGATCATATAGAGAGACCTAGATATTCGGGTTTGTCAATCCAGAAAGCACGTAAAAGATTAGGGTATAATCCAAAAAATATATTGAAATCCCTTGAGGCATTAACACGACCAAATAATAACAGATAGTTTAAAGTTTGGAATACATTATAGAATCATAGTTGTAAGAAATATATATATTTGCATATATGAATTAATATTAAATTAATGGAGTCTAGAGATATTGACAAAATAATAGCTTTAATTAAGCGTGAAGTAATTCCTGCATTAGGTTGTACAGAACCAATTGCAGTTGCTTTGGCTGCTGCAAAAGCAAAAGAGATTTTAGGAGAAATTCCTTCAGAAATTGAAGTATATCTGAGTGCGAATGTTCTCAAGAATGCTATGGGCGTAGGTATTCCCGGGACTGGAATGATCGGACTGCCAATAGCAGTAGCTTTAGGTGTTTTAATTGGAGATTCATCATTAAATCTTGAAGTGTTAAGAGATGCTGATGCGGAAGCTGTATCTGAGGGTAAAAAGATGATAGATAATGGAAAGATCTTAATTGCGCTTAAGCCTGACATTGTTGAGAAATTATACATTGAGGTTGTTTGTCGAACAAAAAATCATCATTCGAAAACTATCATTTCAGGTGAGCATACTAGGTTTACTTTTTTAAGTAAGGATGATAATATTATTCTGTCTACATCAGAAATAAATGAAATAAATGAATCTACAGATGATGATCCTGTATTATCAATGAATAAAGTTTATGAATTTGCTACAACAGCTCCACTGGACTCAATTAGATTTATGCTTGAAACGGCTCGTATTAATAAGAATGCAGCTGAGATATCCTTTCAGGGGAATTACGGGCATGCTTTAGGCAAAACATTAATGATGGCTCGTCAAAAACCATTATTAGGAGATTCATTATTATGTAAAATATTATCTTATACATCTGCGGCATGTGATGCTCGAATGGCTGGTGCAATGATACAGGTTATGAGTAATTCCGGAAGCGGCAATCAAGGAATAACAGCAACTTTGCCAGTGGTGATTTATGCAGAGGAATATAAGTGCAGTGAAGAAGAGCTAATCAGAGCATTAACTCTAAGTCATCTAACAGTAATTTATATTAAACAAAGCTTGGGAAGACTATCTGCGTTATGTGGATGTGTTGTTGCAGCTATTGGTTCTAGTTGTGCGTTGACTTATTTGATGGGAGGAACCTATGAACAAATAGGATATACTGTCAAAAATATGGTGGCTAACCTCGCTGGTATGTTATGTGATGGAGCGAAGCCAAGTTGTGCATTGAAATTAGCAAGTGGCGTTTCAACAGCAGTATTGTCTGCAATGCTCGCAATGGAATGTAAATATGTGACTTCAGTAGAAGGAATTGTTGATGAAGATGTTGATCAGTCAATACGAAACTTAACCCGGATTGGAGCAGATGCAATGGCTGAGACAGATAAAATGGTTTTAGACATTATGTGTAACAAGAAAGGTTGTAATTAAATAAACAAAGGGCTCTTCAGTTTTTCTGAAGAGCCTTTTTTATGGATCAGCTGATAAATACGTTTGGTAGCTATGGAAAAATTAAAATACTATCTATTTGGCTTCGTGTGATACAGAAAAGATGCACTCCTCCCGGAGTTTGATTTTCAATCTGCACTATCAGTGTCATCGGTATTTTTTTTGATTGTAAGTAATTGGTATTTAGCTGTATATAATGATTGTTTTGGTGTCGATTCACCTTTTGAATCGACACCATTCACGTATTGATATATAGCTATTTATCTCTTTGGTGTCGATAGTGTCGATTCAAATTGCAAAACTCCGGAAGAGGAGTGCTTAGTTTGAGCCGTTCGGTGATGAAACGATACGGTATATCTCTGAAAAGATATAGCATATCGTTTTGATGTAACAGGCATATTGAAAGGGTTGTCATCAGTTGTTCGGATTATTCAGAAATATGTAATCTGATATTAGAGAAATGGTCAATTTATATACGTATTTGGAGTCGATGAAATGCGTATTTGGCGAGGCTAATATACGTATTTGGTGATTATGAAATACGTATATAATTTTAGATTTCCGTAAGACTCTGATTTTAGATAGGTATTAAACCAATTTTTCATACCTATGATAAATTGGTTTGACACGTATAAAAAATATTTTGATACGTATATAATTTAAAATTAAGAAATTAGCCTGGCTTATACTGGATTTGGTTGACAGATTAAGGAATTAATTATACTGGAGATTATCGCGGAGATGCTTACAAACAACCGTATTTATCCGCTGATCCCTTTTAATTCAGGGGACATAAATGAAGTGTGAAAATAACGGTATTGATATTAGAAAAAATAACTAAGAGTAAGGCGGACTATATTCAGGCTTTTAATACAACAGGTTTAAATAATGTTAATTATTAAATTATTGTAGTGGTTATGTTATTGATAAATAACCGTGTAAAGCTTGATAGGTATTTGTTTGTTGATTTTTTTTAGAATGTGAACGAACTAAAATATGACTGCTCTTGTTTTAGTAACATCTTTCTTTTAGATAAGATATGAGAGCATAATTTTAGAATAAAAAAAAGCGCAAATCATTTGTATGATTGATTTTATTATATAGTTTTGCGCCCAATTTAAAAACACAGTATAACTAATTAAAGGTTAGCATTATGGCAACTTCCAACTTCAGTGATAGACTTCTTGCATTGCAAGATAATTTGAAGAGTTTCGCGTATACATTAACAGCGAATAGAGACGATGCCGAGGATTTGCTTCAGGACACAACCCTAAAAGCACTTGACAATCAGGATAAGTACTACGAGAACGTAAATTTTAAAGGATGGGTATTTACGATTATGCGTAATATCTTCA
>JBOFIZ010000408.1:0-19324 GCA_051650425.1 Bacteroidales bacterium | reverse complement strand
GGAGAAGAAAACTGTTCCAGATTTACTTTACTCAAAAAACGCATAACAGACTCTGTGGATTCACCCAGATACGGAGGCATACTAGCTTCTCCATAACCAGTCACTCCGTCGTATTCGATTTCTGTAAGTACTGCCGGTGTCATGGTGCGGGAAGATCCCGCTATCGTAAATGTGTGTTTCATTTTCAAATCATAGGGACGAAAACGAAGCGTCATCTTTTTCATATTCATAAGATAATTTCTAAATTGAAGCCACAATTATACGATAAAAAAATCAGTATCCTCTTTACATTCAGCCCGAAAAATCTTACTTTTGTTGAAAGTAAAAATAAGACGGGATATTTTGTTTCTGTCTTTGATAACAGACATACATGAATAATTTTATTGTATCAGCACGTAAATATCGTCCTTCGACATTTCGCTCAGTCGTCGGGCAAAAAGCATTGACTCAAACGCTTAAGAATTCGGTAGCAACAAAAAAGCTGGCGCATGCTTACTTATTCTGCGGACCCCGCGGAGTAGGAAAAACAACTTGTGCCCGTATTTTTGCCAAAACGATCAACTGCTTTCATCCGACAGCTGACGGAGAAGCGTGTAATGCCTGTGAGTCTTGTGTTTCATTCAACGAAAACAGATCTTACAATATCCATGAGTTAGACGCAGCCTCTAATAATTCGGTTGATGATATTCGTGTACTTATCGATCAGGTACGTATTTCTCCTCAAATCGGGGAATATAAAGTTTATATTATTGATGAGGTCCACATGTTATCTTCACAAGCTTTCAATGCTTTTCTGAAAACATTGGAAGAGCCTCCTCATCATGCTATTTTTGTTTTAGCTACGACGGAGAAACATAAAATATTACCAACGATATTATCACGTTGCCAGATCTATGATTTTAACCGGATCAGCATCAATGATACGGTTGAACATTTAGCTTACGTTGCTTCTCAGGAAGGAGTCAGCGTTGAGCCGGAAGCATTGAACGTTATTGCTCAAAAGGCTGACGGAGGGATGCGTGACGCTCTTTCTATTTTTGATCAGGTTGTAAGTTTTACAGAGGGTAATGTAACCTATCGGGCTGTCATCGACAATCTGAATATCCTGGATTATGAGTATTATTTCCGGATTACAGATGCTTTCCTTGCAGGCGATTTTAAAGCTGCCCTTCTAATCTTTAATGATATTTTATCGAAAGGTTTTGAAGGACAAAACTTTATTACCGGATTATCTTCTCATTTGCGCGACCTGCTTGTCAGTAAAGATCAGTCAACGATAACGTTACTAGAAGTTGCCGAAGTGGTAGCACAGAAGTATGCGCAACAAGCTGCTAATTGCTCAAATGACTTCCTTTTTAAATCAATCGAATTGACCAATGAGTGCGATTTGAGTTACAGGGCTTCAAAAAATAAACGATTACTGATTGAATTAACTCTAATCAGACTTTGCAGAACAAACGTTCTACAGGAAGGAGGTAGCGGCTCTAATGCCGCAATGCCCTCGATAGCTGTCCAGACAGCAGCAAATAGTGCTCCGCAACCTGCTCAGGCTACGGTCAGACCGCAACAGCCACAACCTGTTGTTCAAACAAGTACAGCACCTGCAGCCACGCAACCTATTGCAAGCCAATCTCCGACAGCGAAGAGTAGCCCGACACCTCCGCCTAAAGGAAATCAGTCGGCTCCGCCTAAAGCTTTTTCACTTGTTGGAAAAGTAAAGAGCGAAGAGAGTGCCGCTCAGGCTACCCGTAATCAAAATATGCGTTCTTTAGCTGATCCTTTCACACAGGAACAATTACTGAATGCCTGGAAAGATTATACGAAACGTATTCCTGAGCGTACAATGATCATTGCCACGATGAAGGCTGCAACACCCCAAATCGCTGCCGGATTTGTATTACAATTAGTTGTTGATAACGAAATCCAAAAGGAAAAGATGACTGAAGAAGCCACAGCTATTGTTGATTTCTTACGCCAGAAACTGCGTAATTATCAAATTTCTCTTCAGGTATCTGTTAATCAACAGGAGCATAAGAAAGCATTTAGTAAACGTGAGATTTTAGAAGAACTACTAAGTGAAAATCAAACTCTGGCTGAATTAGTCGAAAAGTATGATTTAGTAATAGCTTAGAACTTATAATGAAAATTCTGATTATCGACAATTATGATTCGTTTGTTCACAATCTGTATCATGCAGTACGCTCAATTACAAACGACACGATAGATATAAAAAAAAACGATGCTGTTTCTCCCGAAGAGGCAGCATCGTTTGATAAAATATTATTATCTCCCGGCCCGGGAATTCCTTCTGAGGCCGGAAATCTATTAGCTATTATACGGTTTTGTGCGAGTAAAACTTCAATACTGGGTGTTTGTCTCGGACATCAGGCTATAGCTGAAGCTATGGGAGGATCGCTTATTAACATTAAAGCTCCCTTTCATGGAATACAATCGCTTATAACATGTGATCCTTCGGATCCTTTATTTGCCGGAATCGGAAATAATATGCAAGTGGGACGATATCACTCATGGATTGTTAATCCTCAAACTCTTCCTGACTGTTTACGGGTTACAGCTTTGAGTGAAGAGAAGCACATTATGGCTTTTAAACATGCCGATTACTCTTTATATGGAGTCCAGTTCCATCCGGAATCAATCCTGACTACTCAGGGTAATCTCTTATTAAAGAATTGGCTCGATTTGCCGTAAATCAATGAGTTGGTTTATTTCTAACAAATGACTACCAAATAAATTAAGTGCATTAAAAAAGGCTATTTGCGTGTAATCTGACAGATCTTCTATTCGGATTACACGCTTTTTTATTTTATTGTCTGCTAACAAGAAGGCTCTTTGAACACCCTCCAGCAGGGGATTAACCGGTGTGTACCAATCTCCGTCACACTGAACAGCTATATTACAAAATGTAGAATCGGTTAGTTCGCCATTCTTAATGAGAAGAAAGTCATCAAAACCGGGATACATCTTATGTAATCCCGCAAAACCACTCCGATCAGTCGATTTATAAGTATAAGTTATATTTGTATTAACAATACCCACTTTGCGAATAACAGGACATGTATAGGGTGTCAGCTCTACTGATTCAACCTGAGTCGTATAAACGACACGACATTTGTATAATCCTCCGGACTCTTTCTGTATATTCTTTATATAAGGAGCTATCACCTCATCAAGTCTGATTTCAGAAGTGATTCCGTTTTCAGAGAGTGTACGATTCAAACGTTCCTGGTGAAGATCCAGATTTATCAATCTGCAATTATTTAAAGCAATTGTTTCAACGAATGGGTACATATACTTTCTTAATTAATTCATTATACTCGCTTTCAGCTTCACTTTTTGTAGTAATTCCACCTCCGCTTTTAAAATACATTTGCTCTCCCCGCTTCTCGATGTAACGAATCATTACTCCACTTGTCAGTATTTCGCCATCAAATATTCCACAAATGCCTGTATAAAAGTTTCGGTCATGAGTTTCGCTTGCTGCAATAATACGACAAGTACTGTCTTTGGGTGCTCCGGTTATAGAACCTGCAGGCAACATCGAGAACATTATTGTGCCCAGCTCCTGCATTGCCGACTCATCCAACTGTCCGCACACCTCTGAGCTAACCTGAAGAATCGGACCATTTGATGTCTCGATGTGTTCCATATAACGATAGCGATCAACCCAGACAGGAAATGCTACGGTACTTAAATCATTACGAATTAAATCTACAATCGTAGCATGTTCTGCAGACTCTTTCTCATCTTGCAGAATAATCATTTCAGCATCAGGTATATCAGCTGAAATAGTTCCTTTCATCGGATAAGAATGAATAATTTGCTGCTTGTCTATCTTCACAAAGATCTCGGGTGAAAAAATAAGAAACTGATCTGCCAGATACAATTTAAATCTGGCTTGGGAAAGATCGAATATAGATTTTAATGACAGGTCTGTCTGAACAGGTGTTTCAAATGTAAGATTACACAAAAAGCTATCTCCTCTTAACAACCCCGATTTTACTAAATCAAATGATTTCCGAAATTCGGAAAAACTTACAGGACTACCGGAAAAGGAGTATGGTTTTGACAAATCGTTTTTGGGGGATTGGTTAGTTACTCCTTCGAAATCATACGCAATCTGATCCGGATTGATTGCATCTAAAGGAAGAACTAAATTCTTCTCCTGATCGTAACTGATAATAAACAGAAAAGGAGTTTTTTCTTTAGACCACTGATTCATAAGCTTCAACGCTTCAGCTTTGGTTTGAAAATTCGGATGCGTCATAAATGAGTAACATAAAATAGTAGAGTACAAAAATAGAAAAAACCGAAGACATTCACATGCATTCGGTTTTTTCAGAAATCAAAAATATCAAAATATCTTGATTCCGAATTTGTTCTTTGTTCTTTAACGTTCTAACACAAAGAAACTATACAGAATTGATATAAACAAATCAATTTACATTTATTATATCAATACACCCGTATAATTTTGTTTTATTAAATATTTTTCCTGTTTGATTTTACACTAATGCATTGGGACAGGCATACCCATCGGCATAGTCCGACCTTCCCTTGGTGTAAAACCGTCGGATGGTCTCTTACGGTTACTCCCTGAGTTTCCTTTAAACATCCGTAAATCATACACTAATGTAGCCATAAAATAAGGAGAAAGCACATTTGCTCTTACATCTTCATAATAAGTATTCGTTATATTACGGCTCAAAGCACTATTTTGTCTCAACAAATCATAGGCTGTAATTTTAGCTTCAAGCCGTTTACTTTTAAGAAACTTCTTACCTAAAGAAGCATTCAGCAGGTAATAGTTTTGATTGAATCCATCAGTCATACCTGTATAGTTTTGGTAAGTGAAGTTTGTCTCCATTGTAAACCCTCTCCAGAATTCCCAGTTTAATTTCGCACTGGCTGTTTGATTGATATAACGATTCTCTTTATTGGCATCCAGGTTATTCTCCGTAAAATTCAATCTGGCATGATAGCTGACAGTAAAGTCAAGACGATCACTAATATTACTACTTAACACCATACCGGGAGTAACACCAAATGTATTGGTCACTTGTTCGATTAAATTATATTTCCCTGGCAATCGGTTATAATTAAGAGCAGCCGTCACGTTTAAATTGCTTTTAATCAAGTCAATTGGCATTCCATAAGTAAACAATGCATTCCCTCCCCATGATCCGTTAAGATTAACCGGTCTGGTAAATTGGGCGCCTTCCTGTAGAATAATTCCATTTCCCAAATCCAACGGCTTATCCGCTATGATTGTCTCTGTGCCGATATAATTATTTGTCCATGTCCCGCCAAGCATAGCAAAAAATGTCTTTCCGCTTGTCGTCGTTAATGTATAATTCAATGAGCTATAAAACCCTGTTTCTTGTCCTAAATCAGGATTACCGCCTGAAACCATTAACGGGTTATTATTATTAATCACGTTTTGTAATTGATTGATCGAAGGTTCTTTCGATGACCCACGCAACATAAAGCGTAACGAATTTGTCGGATTCACTTTATAATCCAGTCTTACAAATGGTAAAAGTGACCAAAAATTTTTATCAGTATTCAATACCACAGGAAATTCCTGATCGCTATATAAACTGGCTAACTCAAGATTTAATGTCGCATAAAAAGACAAACCATTATCTTTATTCGTATAACGTACTCCTGTACCTACTTGCTGTGTCAGATAATCGCTCTTAAAAACATTTGTCAGAGCCGTATCAAGCAATTGTCTCAGATCATAGTCTTGCTTTGCATATTTATATGTCCGCTGATCTGAAGTATTATTCCGGTAATTGATCTTATAGCTAAAATTCAAAATCGCATATTTACTCAGCAACTCTGAGTAATTAGCTGATCCGCTCAAGCTGTAATTATGCCGTTGATTATCTTTAAATCTTCTGATTGTATCCTGAACAATTCCATCTTCACGGAACTGCTTATTGAATGAAGTATAATAATTTGTTCCATCATTTTTACTTGTATTACCTGAAAAAGAAAGAGACATCGTACGCCCTTGTTTCAAAAAACGGTGACGGTAAAGCAGTTCACCACCAACATTATATGCATTTGTCTTACTATCATTAAAGATTGTTGATTGATTTTGCTCTTCTCCATCGCGATAAGTCAGACCAATTGTTTGATTTTGGCTATGATTATCCTGAAAGCTCATTGATGGTCGAAACTGTAATGTATTCCGATCGTTAATTTCATAATCTAACTTCAGATTAAAGCGATGGTTTAGATTCGTATTCTCACCAGCGTATTCTTCTTCATATATACGTGTATAAGGATTTGTATCAAAATAGTTACGTACCAGCGTACTATTTTCTTCATTTTTAGTACGATTGAAAAAATAGCTGGCTGTTACTTTCACTTTTTCACCCCATTTATCACTATAGTTAAAACCTAATGCTGTCGTATTCGTAATACCCGGTAATTGACCAATCATAGTTTGAGCTCTGCTACCTGAACGCATCCCTCGTCTTCCACCACCACTCATTGAACCCGATAAGTCCTCCTGCGAGAAATTCTGCTGATTCACATTATTACTCATTGCTAATATGGACAATCGTCTTTCACCTTTGAAATAATTATAACTACCATTCAATTGGTAACGATCGTCTGTTCCATACCCTACAGAAGCACGACCAAACTGTTTTGCTTTATCAGGCATACGTGTGCGCACATTTATCGTTCGCTGCGAATTCCCATCATCAAATCCTGCAAATTCAGCCTGCTCACTCATTTTATCAAAAACCTCAATGCTCTCTACCATATCAGCAGGCAAGTTACGTAAAGCAAGAGTCGGATCCCCTTCAAAAAAAGGCTTGCCATCCACTAAAATACGCTTAACCTGCTCCCCCTGAGCTTTCACAGAACCTCCTTCTACAATTATCCCCGGCATTTTAGCCAATAATTGCTCTGTAGAACTACCTGCCATCGTTTTAAAAGCCGAAGCGTTATAAGTAGTTGTATCTCCTTTCTGCGTTGCGCGAGTTGCTCTTCCCTGTGCAACCACCTCATTCAACTCAATCGACTCTTCTTTCAAAAAAACACTTCCCAACTTTCCATTTACAGGTAAGCTTTTGTAGTTTTTTTTGTACGGTTTAAATCCGACAAAAGAAACCTGCAATTCATAAGCCCCTTGCTTTATCGATGGGAAAGTAAAATTCCCTTCCTGATCTGTTGTTGTTAAATGGGGTTTTTCACCATTGATACCCAGGCTAATTGTAGCACCCATCAAAGGCATTCTGCTCCGTTCTTCAAAAAGTGTTCCTGTTACTTTTATTTGTGAAAATATACTGATTGAAAGCACAAATAAAAAGGCTAAAAGAGTAGTGGTTCTCATTTCTATGTTTTATAAAGGTAAAACTTACATGCTAAATTTTAATGATTATTGAAGATTAGAAATCATATTACGATGTCTCATATCTTAATTATTCACAATACCTTCGACTATTATTCCTTGCAAAAGTTTAAAAGTTTACTGGAAAAAAGTACATATTTATTAGCTTTTGTATATTTTTGTCACCTATGAAAAAAATAATCTTATTACTGACAATGGCATTAACATTGGGTTTCATCATTCAAGTTAATGCCCAAAATACCGGAGAAAAATATCGTGTTACAGGAACAGTTTTTGAAAATAATACTCAAAAAGGGCTTGAAGGAGCAGCAGTTCGTATATTATCGGCAAAGGATTCATCCTTTATTGCAGGAAGCGCTTCGGATAAGGATGGGAAATACAATCTGACAATTCAGAAAATAGGAAAATATATTTTACAGACTAGTTTTCTGGGTTATGAAACACAAACCCGAAACTTCGAAATCAGTAAAACAGCACCTCATACACAACTAAATACACATCTTAAAGAGCAGACTGTCGATCTCGATGAAGCTGTAATTCAAGGTAAAGTACCTGACATTGTATTGAAACAAGACACAATGGAATTTAACGCAGATTCTTATAAAGTAAAGGAAGGATCTCCAATTGAAGATTTAATCCGTAAACTTCCGGGGGTACAAATTTCCAGTGACGGAAAAATTACAGTCGAAGGAAAAGAGATTAATGAAATACTTGTTGACGGACGAAAATTCTTTGGTAATGATCAAAGCATTACTCTAAAGAATCTACCCGCAGATATGGTCAATAAAGTACAGATCATTGACAAAAAGAGTAAAGAGGAAGAAGTTACCGGATTTTCTACAGAAGAAAAAGAGAAAGTTTTAAATCTTACAATTAAACCTGATAAGAAGAAGGGGCTATTTGGTTTTGGAACTGCTGGTTACGGGACTAAGAATCGCTATATGCTACGTGCAATGGCTAATAGTTTTCTTGGAGAAGATAAACTATCTCTTATTGTAAACACACGTAATTTACAAGGTGATGCCAACGTAGGTGCCGGATCCTATCTGATGGGAGATCCAACTCAGGAAGAAATTGCAGCCAATGTCAACAAAGAATTCAAGAAGGGGGTAAATCTGGATGGTAGTATCGGCTTTAAGCATAATACAGACAAAGATATATCATCCCGCTCCTCTCAGAACTTACTTCCGGATAGTGTCTATTACACAAACAGTAATTCGGATAATCGGAATTGGGGACGCTCCATGCACTCTAATTTCAGATTTGAGTACAAGCAGGATACAACAATGAACTTTTTGATTCAACCGAACTTTTCTTACTCCAACAGACGAGACAACAGTTTAAATCACTCAGAGACACTGGATGGTAATATGAAGGCTGTCAACGAAAGTAACAGTACAGGTCGGGGATTTACAAAAAGTGTTGATTTCGGACTAAGCACCTTCTTTAACAGACGACTTAGTAAAAAAGGAAGAAGTATCAATCTGGAGTTTAATATATCTAATAATAATTCGAACGGAGATTCACATAATCTTTCTGATAACTTTTTCTTTCGTGAGAGTGGTGACAGTATCGTAAATCTGGATCAAAAAAGATTGACTGACAATACGAATCTGAATTATACCGGTCGGATTGCCTATGTTGAACCAATTGGTAAAAACAGTTCTTTACGCTTGAGTTATTCTATACAACAAACAAAAAGCAATAACGAAAACAACACATATGCATGGAATGGTGAGGATTATTCTACGTTAGATTCTTTATATAGCCGGAGTACGAAAAGCAATCGGGTATCTCAACCTGTCATGCTGGACTTCAGATCAAAGATCAAAAACGTAAGCTACTCTTTAGGTATGGGTATTGACCCTTCTAAACAGAAAGAAGACACTTATGTTGGAAGTACAACCTTAAAAGAACAACGTCAGACTCTTTTGAATTATTCACCACGAATGACTTTGATGTGGAATAACAAGAAAGGATATAATGTAAACGTTCATTATTTTGGGCGAAGTAATTTACCAACAACCCGACAGTTATCCCCAATTCTGGAAGTTATATCTCCGGTTTCGGAACGACAAGGGAATCCTGATCTGAAAAGTGGATTTTCTCATCGCATGTCAGGTAGTGGAAGATATTACAACCGCAAAACTCAATTCAGTGCTGCATTTTATTCTTCTGTCTCTGTTCAACAAAATGCAATTACGTCCTATTCGATTTATAATGCCGAAAACGGTAAAAATTTCACATCGTATAAGAATGTAAACGGGAATTGGTCTACCAATAATACCCTGATGTTCAACTTTCCATTTAAGAATAAGAAGCTTCAAATGGGAAGTGTAACTGGTTACTCTTTCAATCAGCGAACAGGTTTCACAAACGGACAGGAAAATCGTTCTAAAAACAACGGTATAAATCAGAGCGTCAATCTTAACTATTTCACTGAAGTGATCAGTTTCGGTTTTGAAGGAAGAGCTAATTATTCAGGTGTTCGTAATTCATTAAAGAATCTGGACGAACAAAATACCTGGGATTACGGTACACGCGCCAGTGTGCAGGTAGAAATACCGTGGAATATAAGTTTTAGTACAATTATGAACTATTCAGGTAAAAGCGGTTACTCAAAAGCTTATAATCGTCAGGTTGTGACCTGGGATGCGCAGGTATCAAAAAAATTCCTGAAAAATAATATGGGAGAGCTGGCAATCGTTGTGCTGGATATTCTTCAACAAGCCAATAATACAAGCCGGAATATCTCAGCGACATCCATTACAGATAACAGCTGGAATACCATCGGAAGTTTCGCTATGTTGAAATTCACTTACCGTTTCAATCATATTTTTGGTAGCGGTGCCGTAAAAAGCAGTGAACCTCCTATGGATATGCCAAGAGTCACATCACCATATAGAGGCAGAAGAATGCATTTCTAATTAACCCGGTTAAACATAAACAAAGGCTATTCGCAAACAATATGCGAATAGCCTTTTCTTTTGTAATAAATCACGATATTAAAATATAGAAACCAATAGAATAATCTGATTATGCTGCAACCTCATCCGTCACATCATTTTCTTCTTTTACACGGATGACCATATTTGCAATAATCGCAGTTAGTCCTCCGGTTGTAATACCTGATGAGAAAATACCTTTGATTGCTTCAGGCGCTGTTTGCAGAATATCCGGCATCAACTCAACACCCAGACCTAATGAAAAGCTGACTGCTAAAACCAATGTCGCTTTACGATCAATCTTCTGAGAAGCAATAATACGTACTCCTGCTGCTGCAACTGTTCCAAACATTAATAAGGTAGCTCCACCCAATACCGGATCAGGCATCAACGAAAATACAATTCCTACGAATGGGAATAATCCCAGTAGAATCAACATTCCTGCAATATAATAACCTACATAGCGACTAGCAACTCCTGTTAATTGGATAATGCCATTATTCTGAGCGAAAATTGAATTCGGGAACGAGTTGAATACACCAGCCAACAAAGAGTTTACACCATCAGCCATAACTCCACCTGAAATACGTTTCATATACTTCTCGCCTTCAAGAGGCTCGCCCGAAATCATTGAATTAGCAGTTACATCTCCGATAGCTTCAATAGATGTAATCAAATAAACCAAAGCAATCGCGATAAATGAAGAGATATTGAAATCCAAACCATATTTAAATGGCATTGGAATATGCATTCCACTTAAGTTACTTGATGATGCGGCACTCATATCTACCATCCCGAGGAAGAATGCTAAAATATAACCTGCGATAAGCCCCAGCACGATCGAACTCATACGTAAGTATTTATTTTTACTGCGATTAAACAGTAATACACATAACAATACGAGTCCCGCAACTCCCAGGTTCTGAACAGATCCGAATGTACCTGACTCCATCGCTTTGTAACCACCTCCGCAAGCTACAATACCAACTTTAATCAAACTAAGTCCAATCAACATTACTACAATACCCGAAACTAATGGCGTAATAATATTACGTAAATATTTGAACGTGCGGCTCACGATAATCTCCACAGGTGCTGCGGCCATACAACAACCAAATATCAAAGGTAACCCTCCTGCAAATCCGGCATTAATAATCGGACCTATAAAAGAAAAGCTCGTACCCTGAATACATAATAGACCACAACCTACAGGACCGACACGTTTACATTGAATAAAGGTCGAGATACCCGAAACGAAAAGAGCCATCGAAACAAGAAAACTTGTCGTTTCTAAATCCAGTTTCAACGTACTCGCGATGATTAAGGGTGGTGTAATAATAGCGACAAAAATGGCCAACAAGTGCTGGATCGCAGCAAACATAGCATCTTTGAACGAGGGGCGCTCGTTATAGCCATATACCAAATCCGTTTTTGCAATCGGTTCTACCGAATTTTCTACTGCATCAGAAACTGTCTGTTCTACTGAGTTCATGTTTGTTTAATGAGTTATAGATTATTTGAATATTCGTGTTATAAAAAAAACGAAGCATCGCGCACAATCGTGCACAATGCTTCGTTTTATATCCGGATTCGTTTGACCACACTCGTTCGCGAGCTATCCTTTGGGAAGCTTCGCTGCATAAATGCAAATGAGTGCTGTGGCATACGAAATTTGTTCATTTTTTTAAATTTCGTGCAAAAGTACCGCTAAATCATCAAATTACCTATATTCTAAAACTGAAAAATATAAAAAGATAATCAAGGAATAAGATTTCAATCTAATTCTTATCCTCAGAAACTTCTTTCTTCTTTGACGGGTTTGGCTTAATAATCAGACGTAAAGATAAATTATAGGTGAAATAATTCCATACCCAATTGATAAAAATAAAAATCTTATTTTTTATTCCCATTATTGACCGTAAATGAACGAAACACCACATGAACCAGGCAAATGCACCATAAAACTTATATTTTCCGATATGAGCAATTGCCACATTTCGTCCAACCGTAGCCATGGTTCCCAAGTCTTTGTAGACAAACTTTCGGGCAGATTCCAAATCCTGATTATTAAAGTTTTTAGCCAGATATTTTGCTTGTTGAATAGCTACTTGTGCTACCTGAGGGTAACCTCGTCCATTTTCAATGTCAGACTGTAATCCAATATCTCCAATAGCAAAAATGCGATCGCATCCCGTCACCTTAAGGTTCTGATCTGTAATAACCCGATTACCTTTTCCCCAGTTTATATCATCAAGTCCTGCAACTTTATTTCCTATAATACCTGCCACCCAAAAGATATTGTTGGTAAATATTATTTGACCATCGCTCAGAACAACCTTTTCGGGATCACAAGAAACCACTGATACCTGAGTACTAATCCGCACTCCGAGCTTCTTCAAATAATTCTGAGCTTTAAAGGAATCTTCTTCACCTAAATTCATTAATATTCGCGGAGCAGCATCTATCAGAATAATATTAAGTATAGAAAGATCCATATCGGGGTAATCCTTTGGAAAAACATAACGTTTCATTTCTCCTAAAGCACCTGCCAGTTCAACTCCCGTAGCACCAGCGCCTACTATTACGAAATTCAGTTCAGGTTTAAAGTCAGTCACCTGTTTATTTAATGTATCTTCTATACTTTGAAGAATCTGATTCCTTAATTGCAATGATTCAGGTGTACTTTTTAATGTATATGCGAAATTTGCATATTCATCATGCCCGAAAAAATTTGTTGTACATCCGGTAGCAATAACCAGATAATCATAATTTAATACACCAGCTGATGTATAAATTAATTGCTTAGATTTATCAATTTGTCTGGCTTCACATAACCGAAAATGAAAATCTTTCTTTTTCTGAAAGATCTTGCGAAAAGGAAAAGATATATCACTGGATTCCAGTCCGGATGTGGCAACCTGATAAAAAAGTGGTTGGAACTGATGGTAATTTCTTTGATCAATCAATACTACCTGATAAAGGTTTATATCCAGATCCTCGGCTAAGCGCAAACCTCCAAATCCTCCACCAATAATAACAATTCGTTGTTTAGATCCTTTAGAAGGTATTAATAACTCATGTTCCATAGAAAAAGGTTTTTAAAATAGTAGAACAATGAACAAATAGAAATGTTTCAATATCATCTAAAAACAGAAAAAGCCACTTCGGCTTCAACTCCGAAATGGCTTTTCTGATTGATATACGATTATTATGCTCGACGTATACGCCTTCTGATACCTAAGTATGCAAAGATAAAATATACGATTGTTAAAGCCCAAAGAATACGGTAGGCTGTTAAAACCTCTGTCAGTGAAGCTCCCATAGACTGAATACGGATAAATGCATCAATCGCGGAACTACTTGGAATGATCTTAGCACCTAAATATAGCCATTGAGGCATAGCCTCTGCCGGTAAGGAAACTCCTGAGAGCATTAAGAACGGGATCGATGTAAAAAGTAAAAACAAAATCGAATTTTCCCGATAACGGAATAAAGTTGATAGCGCAATCCCTAAGAAAATAGACGACAACAAATAAGGTAACATCAGCTGTGCTATATCACCTATTGCGCCATTTGCAGGAAAACCAAATATCTTATAATGCACACCAAATATGTAAGACAATGTCAATACATTAAGTAAAAGATATGCAACAGTTTTACCAAACACAACAGGTAAGATTGATAAATAACGTTCTCCCTCAGGCTTCAGCTTTTTATATAAGTCCTGTTCCCTCCAGGTTCCCCCGATCATCCCGATACCAATAAGTAACGTTTGCTGTATAATCAAAATAATGATTGCCGGCATGACAAATGATCCGTATCCGCCATAAGGATTGAATAAAGATACTGATTTAATTTGCACCGGATTACTTATAACTTTTGCCTTCTCCGGCGATTGCCCCTTAGCAACAAAACGATTCCACTCAATAGTGGTACTAATATCATCAATTGCACTTATCGCATCAGAAAAGACCTGTCTGTACATTAAAAAATAGCTGGCATCTGCATAAACAGACACTGCAGCTTTTTCCATACGCAGAATCTTTTTCTCATAATTCTTAGGAATCACAATTACACCATTCACTTGTCGCGAAAGAAACATCTCTTTCGCTTCATTCAGGGATGCCGGTGTATAAGCGATATGAATATTAGAGGACGCATCCAGGGCCCTTATCAAGTCACGGCTTGCCGGAGTATGGCTTTCATCTACAACTGCAATTGGAACATCCCGTAACACTTCATTTTTATATGCTAATGAGTAAAGTGTTGAGTAAATCAGAATCGCACCAACCAGAATAAGTAATACTCCGGGATCTTTGATTATAAATTGAAGCTCACTCTTCAAAACCGAGATAAACTCTTTATATTGAATTCTTAAACGACTCATAATTAATTGTGTGTTAGTTCATTTCAGAGTTTATACCAATACGTCTCGTCCTGACACATTCTCTTTAACTTAGGAATCGCCAGATAAGGCAATACAATAAATAAAGTCAGATAGCCCAGATAAGGCATCGAATACACGATACCTGCTCCACGGATAGCCTGATCTATAAATACTTCCATATAATAGGTAAATGGAAATAATTTCCCGAATAACTGCATTGCAGGATCCATTGCCATGAACGGAAACGTCAAGCCTGAAAATGTAAATGCCAGTACAGAATATCCTCCACCCAATGATAAAGCCAGACGCAAATTTCCTAATAATGTGATAATCAAAATACCGATACTCTGATAGGCCAGTAAAAACAAATAGCCTGCGCTAAACAATAAGAATGTATTTCCATTCAAAGGCACTTGTTCATAGGCATACAGAATCACATTCATAAAGTTCCATAATATGAACTGTAACACAAAATAGGGTGCTAACTTTCCCCAAAGAGCAGCAAGTATATTTCCATCTGCAGAGGCCAGCCATTCAGACGCTGTCCCGTTTTTAAGCTCTGATCCAATTGCAAAAATCGTCACAATGAGTATAAAAACAACCATCATCATAGGCAGAAATGCCGGTAGCAAATAGAAAGAGTAATTCGTAAATGGATTAAACAATACATGTTTCTCAAAAGTAACAGGCATCATTTGGACATAAGCTTCCTTCTCTGACAGCCCTGCTTTCATCAATAATTGTATCTGAATACCCGAGGAAAAAGTCATTACCGTTGTTCGGATATCTTTATCTATTAATCCATTTTTCGAGATATTTGTTCCACTTATAAATGCCGATACTGCAACAGGATCGTTTTTATAAATCGATTTTTCCATTCCTTTCGGAAGAATAATAAATGCATCTATCTTCCCTTCTCTTATTAAGCGTTCTCCTTCCAATGGATCAGATATATCCTGAGTAATCTTTACTGAAGGAGTCGCATCAATCATTCTGACAAGTTTTCTTGATAAATCTGAGTTATCCTGATTATAGACCGCAACCGGTAAATCTCTTGGAACTCCTGTCTGAAATATCAAGACAAAAATCAGAAACGAAATAAGAGGAAGAATCAATGAAAGCGTAATCAGAATCGGGAATTGCGAAAAGCGTTTCCATTCCCGATTCAACGCTGACTTAAATGATCTGTAGAAATTATTCATCATTTACTTGATTTCATCCCAATTCACAATCACAGACATTCCCGGACGTAATTGTTTTGTAGAATTAACCGGACGCATCTTCACTTCAAAAGTGCGAATATCAAAATCTCCTTTTGTACGCGTTGCTGACCATGTTGCATAATCAGCCTGCACCGCTAACTTATCAACAACCAGATCAATAGTTTCATCTGTTCCGGGTACATATCCCTTAACTACAGTCCCTTTTTCTAACTTTGGAAGCAACGTTTCTTTTACATTAAACGTAACATAGATATCATTTAGATTCACCAGTGTTACTATTGGGAATCCTGTTCCTACTAATTCATTCTGTTCTGCAATAACCGAAGAAACTTCAGCATCAATCGGAGCATTTTGACGAGCATCTGACATTAATGATGTCACCTCATCCACAACTGCGTTCGCTTGATCAAATAAAGCAGATGCTGCTTTTTTATCTTCATTCCTTGCCCCCTCTTTTGCTAATTCATATTGCGATTTTGCAGCCGTACGTGTTGCATCCATAGCTTTCAGATTAGCTGAAGCCTCATCCATTTTTTGTGCCGGAATTACACCACTGTTATATAATTTCTCGGCACGCTGATAAGTTTGATTCGCAAGTGTATAACCGGCTTCGGCTTTTTGCCATACATTATACAACGCAGTAATCTCTTGAGAACGTGCTCCTTTCATCGCTTTTTCTTCCTGAGCCCCTGCTGCATTTCTCACAGCTTGAGCTTGACGTAGTTTTGCGTCAACTTCCGGTGTTTTCAAAGCAAAAAGAGGATCACCCGCTTTAACTGTTTGACCTTCTTCTACAAAAATCGTATCAATACGTCCGGGTACCTTTGATGAGATCTTTACACTTGTAGCAACAACTTCACCCTGAATCAACTGAGGCGTTGGTTTGATCACAAACCACGTTATTAAAGAAACAACAGCTAGAATGATAGCAATACCTGCTGCTATACCTGCAAAACTTCCTTTTTTCATCTCTATATTTTTTTATTGTATTCTGAATTATTTATAACTAATTATCTGATTTGACGGACGTGTGCAATATTCAATAAATCGCTCACTCTGTCCACAAGTTTCAAGCAATTTAGCTAACGTTATATCATAAGTATAAGCAGCTTGTAATCGTTCTGTTTGTTTTTTCGCTAAGTGCAATCGGGCATCCACCACATCATTTGAAGTTGCTGAACCTTCCGTAAAGGCCACCTCTTTAATACGCAAATATTCAGTAGCAAATTCAACCGAAGCATCCAATGCCGGAATTTGCTGTGCCGAGCTCAACAACGAGTTATAGAGCTTTTCTACCAAAGCCTGAATATCATTTTCTGCTTTCTCCCGATATGCATCGGCCTGTTTAACGGTACTTTTTGCTGCACTATACTTGTGCTCTCTGTGTAAACCATCGAAGATATTCATCTTTACACCAGCACCAATCGCCCATTTAGGAGCATACTTTGTCAACTGATGATTATAGACATCAACGACACCCATCACAGCAACTTGCGGCATAAACTCCGAACGTTGAAGCTTAACCCCTTCTCTGGCTAAATCGCCTTTCAGTTTCACCTGTTCTACAAGAGGATTACCTTCCACAGCTAATTGCTTGAAATAATTAACATCCTCCAGATCTGTCACAATAAATAAGCTGGATGCAGGAAGAATACGTGTTTCATTTTCCTGATTAAGTGTTGTAAGTAAGGCAGTGTTAATAGTATTCTCAAATAATTTTGCATTATTGTATTCCTTCACTGCATCCGCTTCATATGATTGAGCATGTAAGCGCTCTCCTTTAGCAATCATTCCGTTTTCCTCTAATGCTTTTGCATCTTCCAAATGCTTTTGCATACCTTCCAGAACTTGCTCTCTAAGTAATGTAACCTGCTGAGATAATGATAACCCGTAATATCTTTCAATTAATTCAGATACCAAAGCTGATTTATTTTGCTCCCCTTTGGCCTCAGCTTCTTTTTGCTTAATTCTTGCCGCACTATTTGCAGCCATAATTTTTCCACCTGTGAAAACAGGCACGGTAACATTGGCACCTACTACACCGAAATTCTTATCCTGGATAACCATTCTCAGATCTTTCTGAGCCAACTGAGCTAATTTCCCTGCTACGATTTGTTGTAAGTTCGGAGGAAGAATAGGCAATAAAGAACCTGCTACAGCTCCTAACTCTTCTTTCACCGGATTGGCATCAATAGCAATATCATCCGATAATAAAGCGTATGTACCCATAACGCCAATTTTCGGAAAATACAAACCTAATGCTGCTTTTCGTTCTTTATTTGCGGCATCTTCTTCGTATTTAATCGCATCCATCATAGGATTGGATGTCATTGTTATATGTAAGGCTTCATCAATGGACAACATTTGGGGAATTGAGTCATTCCCGGCATTTGCCTGATAAACAGCCGAAGCTAATAGAGCTATCAATAAGCATTTTTTATTCATATTTCCCTTATTTGGTGTTTTCTCAATTCTTATTTACGTATTGTGGACAATGCCAACTGTATCATGTGTTCTATAATAAAGCTATCTGTTTCTTTTTGCTCAAACAATCCTTTAAAGTATACCGAGAAATATTGAAATGGCATACCTATTAATGTGGTAAATACGTCTACAGCCTGTAATTGAGGATTCAACAATCCTTTTGCCCCGTAAATATCAATAACCTGCTGAGACAATGTTCTTACCTGTTCTGTCAGTGCCGGATTAATTCCGTACGAAAAATCATTAAACACGATAATGAAAAATTTGATTTTCGCAGGTTCTGAAATAGCCGTTTCTCCAATTAAGGTAATTACTCCACGTACCAAGTCTTCTAAACTTACCTCTTGCTCTAACAAAGACGCTATACGATCATTAATAACCTCCAGTGAATTCTTTAACAGAAATGCAATTAAATCATCTTTACTTGGGTAATGTCGGTATAAGTAACCAACAGAAACATTTGCCTGCTGAGCAATCATTGCCACAGAACAATTAAGAATACCCGATTCACTGATTATCTCCAAAGCAGCTTCACGAATTCTTTCAATTTTTGTTTCATCAATTCTTCGAGCCATAATTCTATAATTTTATTATAAACCTATAATACAGATACATACAGCATATATAGATTTATGAATGAACGTTCATAAATTAATTTGAGTGCAAATATGAGTAAATATTTCGACACGCACAAAATAAATGAACAATAATTCATAAATTACTTATTCCTAATTTTTGTACATAAGAAATATATATCCCGAACTCTAAAACATAAATCTAAAACAGATATTTAAGACAAAAAAGATCTGATAAAGGAGCTGACATATACTTTCAAAATTATTATTTAAATAGAAAGCTTAGTTTAATATGATAATTCATTATAAAATAATACAGC
>JBOFIZ010000407.1:0-1743 GCA_051650425.1 Bacteroidales bacterium | reverse complement strand
ACCTATGCACGTGAGTGGAGTAGTGTTCAGGAAAGAATGCAGCCCGAAATGGTCTTAATCAATGAAAAAGGAACAGGGGTAAATGCATTAAATATCTCAGGGGAATATAGAAACACAAAGAGATGGGAGCAGTGGAGTCGGGATAAAATGACGGATAAGGAAATGCGGATTGTTGCGGTAAACAGACCGTTGTCATTTTTCAATGAAGCTTTACAGAGCAGTGGCGTGAATTATAAGGGCAGGGGAGGAATATCTTTTGATAATAAAGAGAATCCATACTATGTCTATCCTCAATTATTCAATTTTAAATTCAATATCATCTCACCAGATTGGGATATTACAAATAAGATTGTTGAAAACTATTTGCTTAATGCTCAATCAATAGGTTATATCCGTAAGTTTAACGGGATCAGCCAGGAGGAAGAGTCTAATTTATATTTGCAAAAAGAGTCCTTGAGAGAGATTCTTGCAGGAGATCACTCATCATCAATTAAACGTAATGCCATTAAGCAGAAATCTAAAGAACTGTTTATGCTTCTGGAAAGGAAAAGTTCATCAAAAGAGGTAAGAGATTCGCTATTGAGTTACTTGAATCGCTATCCAATGCAGAACATTTCATTTGATTCTCTGCTGTCTACTTTGGGTAGTTATATGCATGTTGATTTAAAGGGATATATGCCGGTCTGGGGAGATTCGGTTCGCTATGGAGAATTTTTATTTCCGCAGCCTAAATCAACGAAGCTTGCCGGTAGTGAATCGGAGATTTATGAACATGTAGTTCAGGTGCAGAATGTTTCGCCATTTGCAAATGTGGCTTATCTGAATATTCAGTTGACAAATAATAAAAAGAAAACAGAGGTCTTGTCTCTGAATGGTGGCGAGGCCAGAGAATATGTTATCCATACACCGGAAGCACCGATGAGTTATCAGCTACAGACAATTATAGCAACAAATATACCATTGGATTTGAAATATAATGTGCGAAATATACCTAACGAATCCCGTTCGTTAAAGCCTGAGGGTGAAAGAGTGATTGCAAATCTGACCATGGATGATCCGGCAGAGATTATTGTAGATAATGAGGATGAAGAGTTATTTATGGCATCGGAAACAGAACCGGTTGGACTTATGGCTACATGGTTAGCTCAAAAGCATACGAGTGCATCTAAGTATTCGGGTTATATGTTTTGGAACCCTCCAATGAAATGGATTATTGCGACCGGTATGCAATATTACGGGAAGATTCGGCATTCTACTCATCTAATAAAGGCAGGCTCAGGTAAGGTCTACGCTCAATGGAAAGTGCCGGTTCCAGATCAAGGTCTGTATGATGTGTATTATTATGTATCAAAACCGGAAGATTTGAATTGGTATCAGAATGAGAAAGCTGAATATAGATTTACTATTGATGGGGGAGACGGAGCACAGGAATCATACCTTGATTTGCGAAAAGCTAAAGAAGGATGGGACAATATCGGGACCTATTATATAGATAGTGATACAGCGATTGTACGCTTATATGATGATGTGAAACTGAGAGCATTATCCGCAGATGCAGTCAAATTTGTCAAGCGTTACTAAATAATGAGATAGAATAAAAAAGATTAGAAATTAAGATATCAGAATCGAATGAAAAAGATAGTTTTTTTATTTGCTGCGTGGATTACCAGTCTGGGGATTTCAGCACAAATAGCGTTGAACATGGAAAAGGCTTTAGATATTGCCATGAGCAGCAGCCCGACG
>JBOFIZ010000406.1:0-1866 GCA_051650425.1 Bacteroidales bacterium | reverse complement strand
TGATACGTTACGTCGATACTGTTAACAGGGATATCTCCGCGGGTAATGGTAAAATCAAGCGGTGTTTTAGATGTGTTACGTTTAATACCTAACTTAACTTTAGTACCTTTCTGGCCACGCAGTTTTTTCATAACTGCATCATTCGTAACTACGTTTTTGCCAACAAAAGCAGTATCATTAATGCTGATAATACGATCCCCGGCCATTAGCCCCATGTGTTGAGAGGGTCCGCCGCTTACGACATCTACGATCGTTACCGTATCATTCAGTATGCTGAATTGTACTCCGATACCCGAAAAGCTTCCTTCCAGTTCGGCATTTGCATTTTCAAAATCTTTAGCCGGAATATATACCGAGTGAGGATCCAGTCCTGCAATTACTTTTGGAATTGCCTGTTCGACCAATGAGTCAACCGCAATACTATCTACATATTTCTTCTGGATTATATCCAATAGTGCCGACATTTTAACATCGCCACTGGTCTGTTTGTACGACTGATGAGGAGTAAAAATGAATTTGTTTCCGATATAAATACCTAAGATAATGGCTAACGCCAGGTAGATTGGAAAAAGAATGTAAATTTTTTTCTTCATAATTAATTATAGCGTTTTCAGTCTATGTTCATACATTGAACTTCGATACCTGCTTGTTTAAGTAGATCCACACCATCGGTCAGGCGATACTCTTCTCCGTATACAACACGAATGATCCCTGCCTGAATAATAAGTTTTGAGCATTCAATGCAGGGTGCTGCTGTTACATAAAGCGTCGCACCGTCACTACTGTTATTGGTCCGTGCAATTTTTGTGATGGCATTTGCCTCCGCATGGAGAACATAAGGGATTGTCTTTCCGGTTTCATCTTCACATAAATTATCGAATCCGCTCGGTGTACCGTTATAGCCGTCCGAAATAATCATCTTGTCTTTTACAATCAATGCTCCTACTTTGCGTCTTTGACAATAGGAGTTTTCTGCCCATATACGTGCCATTCTAAGATAACGATTATCCAAGATATTTTGTTTCTCGTTATTGTTGTTCATAGAATAATATTTTAAAAATCTGAGTATTGTTTTGATATTCTGTGCCTAAATATAGCTTTTTCTATTCACATGTCAGCTATGTTTGCGACTACTTTTTTTAATCCTGTTCCAAAATTCGGGCAAATTTATAACAACTTTGTTTACAGACGACATGAAATAGTCCATTTCTTATCTCCCGAAACTTAAATATTTGCACAAACGGTTTTTCGGTGGTATCTTTACACCACACAACCTAAATATTAATTTCTAACTGCATTGCATGAAACGACTTATCACATTCAGTTCAGTTCTCTTATTCTTAGCTTTGTCGGCAACTGCCAAAGAGCGCGTAGAATCACCCCTGAAGTCAGCCTGGGAATTCAAACAGGTTCGCGGTCATAAATGGTATCCTGCTACGGTGCCGGGTGTTGTTCACACAGATTTAATGGATCAGGGTATTATTGAAGACCCTTTTATCAGACTTAATGAACGTGGTGTACAGTGGGTAGATAAAGAGGATTGGGAGTACAAAACACTATTGGAAATCTCTCCTGAAGTTAAAAACAAAAAACATATTGATTTGGTCTTTGACGGACTGGATACGTATGCAGATGTTTATCTTAATGACTCGCTTATTATCAAGGCGGATAATATGTTCCGTCAATGGAGAAAAGATGTAACGCCACTTTTGAAAAATGATTCGAACGTGTTACGTGTTTATTTCCACAATCCATATAAAATTGATGTCCCTAAATTTGATGCACTTCCTTATCAGCTGGAATGTGCAAATGATCAGTCCGAGAACGGGGGGATATTTGATAAAAAAGTAAGTGTCTTTGCGCGTA
>JBOFIZ010000405.1:0-12002 GCA_051650425.1 Bacteroidales bacterium | reverse complement strand
ATAAAGGATTACATATCTTATTCAACAAAGAGAATGTTGCAAACACTTTAGGAGAATATCTTGCTTCAAAAGGAATGTCTCAACTTCGTATTGCTGAAACAGAAAAATATGCTCACGTTACATTCTTCCTTTCAGGTGGTCGCGAATCTGAGTTTGAAGGTGAAGAGCGTGTATTGATTCCTTCTCCAAAAGTTGCAACTTACGATTTACAACCAGAAATGAGTGTATTTGAAGTAGCTAACGCTTTGGAAACTGAAATCAAAAAACAAAAATTCGATTTTATCGCTTGTAACTTTGCGAATGGCGATATGGTTGGTCACACAGGTATTTATTCAGCGATCGAAAAAGCGATCGATGCTGTAGATAAAAGCGTAAAACAAGTAGTTGAAGCAGCTAAGGCTAATGGTTATGAAGTTATTATTATTGCAGACCATGGTAACGCTGACAACGCTTTGAATTCTGACGGATCAGAAAACACAGCTCACTCGTTGAATCCGGTTCCTTTTGTTTATGTTACAGACAATAAAGATGCTAAAGTAGAAGACGGTAAACTTGCTGATGTTGCTCCTTCTATTTGTCACATCTTAGGTATTCCTGCTGCATCTGAAATGACAGGACATAACCTTATTAAATAATTTATCAAATAAGGAAGGCTTAAACAACCTTCCTTATTTTTCACTTATCAATTATATATGCTACAAATTGAGAATACTGTTATCAGTTTAGATGTTATTGAACAAGAGTTTATTTGTGATTTACAAGCCTGTTTAGGCGCTTGTTGTATTGAAGGAGATGCGGGAGCACCTTTGGAAGAAGACGAAAAAACAAAGATTGAAGAAATCCTGCCTCTTATCTGGGATGATTTATCTCCTGCTGCTCAGGAAATAATCAAAGAACAAGGCGTTGCATACATTGACGAAGATAAAGATCTTGTAACTTCAATCGTAAATGGCAAAGACTGTGTTTTCACATGTTATGAAAAAGGTGGCATGTGTCATTGTGCCATTGAAAAAGCTTATCGCGAAGGAAAAACAGATTTCTACAAACCTGTTTCTTGTCACTTATATCCGATTCGTGTAGATAAGTACCCTGCTTTTTCCGCACTAAACTATCACAAATGGAAAATTTGTGGAGCTGCACAAGTATTAGGCCGTAAACATGGTTTAAAAGTATATGAGTTCTTAAAAGAACCTCTTATCCGCAAATTTGGTGAATCCTGGTATCAACAATTAGACATTGCGGCAAAACATTTGAATAACAAGAAATAAAAAAAATTATTCCTTGGATAGACCTAAACCTATTATTATTTATTATTCCCGGGAAATGACTTATGCGTTTATCTACCTTTGCATAAGCAATTAATCAACACGAAACCGTAAAAGCGCTATTACAATATGATGCATTTAGATTTCATATTGATCTAACATTCGCTTTTACGGTTTTATCTTTCATTGAAGATCTTTATACTGATATATCACATCCCAATATTGATTAAACTTATAACCTGCCTGAGGCAATATTCCCATTCTTTTAAAATCAAATGAAGCATGTAAACGATCACTTCCCTCATTTGGTACAGTAATAACACTGACTGCCATTCGAAATGATTGTTTTCTTAGCTGATCGAGTAAAGCTTGCATTAATTTACTTCCGATACCTCTTTTGCTGTAAGCAGGATCCAAATAGATTGTTAATTCAACAGTCTGATCAAATGCTGCTTTATCCCGGAACATAGACCCATAAGCAAATCCAATAACTTTATCACCTTCAAGCGCAACTAAACACGGATACTTTAGTTTCAGCACCTCAAACTTTCGGGCATACTCCTCCAATAAGGGAATATCCATATCAAAAGTAATACTTGTATTTTCAACATAATAAGCATAAATAGCCCAAATCTCCTCAATATAAACCTTTTCATAATCTGTTATCCTGATATCCATAATTATCTCATCAATTTGTTAAAGTTGTTACCCATTTCCTGCGCGCTAAATTACCTTTTTGATCTATATATTCCAATAATAGAATATATACACCTATTGGCATGATAGTCCCTTTACTGTTTGTTCCATTCCAAAGCAACCGATCATGTCCATAACATTCTTTATTACGGACAATCTCTTTTATTAATATGCCATTTGAATCAAAAGCACTTAAGGTTAATTTTATCGGATCCTTCGGTATATTATATTCTAGAATCCAGTTACTTTCACCTTCATTTATCTGCAATGGTCTGAAGAATCTTGTTTTCACATCCATTGAAAATAAGGCTGACGAGTCATTGCTTTCCTCTGTGTGAGATATTGAATTTGCATAGCCTGGTGTAGCATATCCAACTTTTCCGGGAGAAGATCTCCAGTTAGATGACTCATTTGTATCCTTTTGAAAAGATATGCGTTCTAAAGAAACACCTTGCTGATCTTTGGCTGCGACAGTATGCAACTTCGGTGAAAATGTAAAACGGTCAATTTCTATTTGTCTTTTATTTAATAAGAGAGCAGTCCCTCCGGTATTGGCATAAACTGGCATTTTACTTTGAAGTGACAAAGCCTGAAGAGCAGAAATATCATATCTGTTCTTAATACTCTCAATATCTTTTGTTACTAATAAATATTCTTGTGGATTTAATACTTTATCTTCTTCCAGAGGTGACAAATACTGAGGAGATCCATCCGATTTAAGAGTAGCCAGAATCAGGTCTGAAATGCACACGGGATAGTTCGAATTATTATATAATTCTATAAATTCTGCCTCATTAACATGAGGATAATATAAGAGCTCTGAAATCAGAATATCACCCTCTTCAGGCTCTTTTGAACGAACAATCTTCCACGCATTTTCTCCTTTATATGCCTCTTGAATGAATCCTGCATTACATATCATTTCATCAATCTCCAGTATAATTGAATCACCTGGAATCAAGGAATTACTCAAAGGCAAAAGCAAGTGATCAGACTTTGGATAAGGTATTTGAAGTGCAGCAACTATCAAATCAACCTCTGATGCAATTACATATTTATCAATATCCGCTATTGACTGATAGTCCATCACTTTTGAAAATACAACTTTCAAGGTCATTTCATCTAATAAATCAACAGATAATACTTTAGGACGAATTGTGTCGGGATTAATTGCACTTACACTATTCTGCGTCCCTGGAGTACCCCCTGCAACGGCTTCCGAACTCTTCCAGTTTGATGATTCCCCACATTTATTTGATACATCAATAACCTCCAGGGAATATCCTCCCTGTTTCTTATCAGGCGCATGCCAATCTACAGAATACTCAACCCAGGATATAAGTCTCCTTTGATTATCTTCGAGATATATAAGTTTACCAATATTAGCCAAAACAGGGAAATTAGGTACTACAAGTTTATTATAATCGCCTAATTGATCTATTGCTGATTTCTTACCGAGCAGTAGTGAGGTCTTTGGAAGCATCACTGTTGTTGGTATCCTCAAAGCCTTTTCTCCATAAAACAATGTCCAGTTCTGAAGATTCACTGACACATCTTCATTATTAAACAATTCTATATATTCAACTTCAGGTAAACCGGTTACTCCTTTTGGGTTAGCCATTATTTCAGAAATAGCCACATTAGGAGATTGGCGATTCTCAGATATATTATAGCAAAAATCCGTACTAATATCTGACACAAGCAATTTATCTGCATTCTTCAACCCTGTTATCAGTAAATCATATGTAAACCCGGAGTCAAATTTCGTTGTTGACCGTAATTCTGCATAAACCTGAGGAGCTTTGGTAACACATTCAAGTCTTTCACCGGTTTGCTCAACAAAAAAAACAGCATCAGACGCATCTACAACCTCTGAAAAATCAATTCTGAGATCTGTAGATGTCAGTGCTTTAATCTGGTCAATGGCGACTGGAATACCACCTGAAGGTGGTGATGTAGGATCATTAAGTTGTAATTCCCAATTATTAAAAGCAAATGCCTTTGAGCGACCTGCCGGATAAATACATACAATTCCTGAAAAACAAGTTCTCTCCATATTTTGTGTTACAGGGATACCTTGAGCCCAACTAGCCATAGTTCCACCGTTCTTTGACACACTGGCATCAAGTATTCCCTTTTCAAACTTTGTTTTAAGAGAAAAAACTGTAGGATTCATCATAAAAAAACCAGATGGTGTACGTGTATAAAGAAAATCCTTTCCATCCACTCGAATAAATAAAGAAAGGCGCTTATCTTTAGTTGAAATATATAACCCATTTGTGACTTCTTTCAAATTTGCATTATCTGCAAATAGCCAATACTCAAAAAAGCTCGTCGTGGTAAGTTCAAATGTAAGTTTTGCATCTAAAAACCAATTCAAATTCTGATTCTGATCATCACTAAAATTAAATGGCATAGATATATATGAAGTATTATTTGCAGAAGCCGGAGAAGAATCATCCAAAGAAAAATTAGACTCATTGATAAATTTAAATTTTGACAAATCTCCACTCCATGTAGAAGTATTTATAACAGATTGTCCAAGTAAGCTACTAAAATAAGAGACAAATAATAGAGAAATGAATAAAATTCGATTCATTTTATAATTTTTCTTCATGGTTACAGACGTTTCTATCTAAAAAGTTTTAATTTTGCGAATAGCAGCTCGGTAAAAGTGCTGAAACACATTGACACAAATGTAGATAATATTTTGAATTACACAATTTTTTAATTGAATACGGAAATGAAAGTTGCAATTGTTGGCGCAAGCGGCGCTGTTGGACAAGAATTCCTAGGAGTTCTTGAGGGAAGAGATTTCCCAATCGATGAGTTATTATTATTCGGTTCTGAGCGTAGTGCCGGAAAGAAGTACACATTCCGTGGCAAAGAAATTGAAGTTAAGCTTCTACAACACAATGATGATTTCAAAGGAGTAGATATTGCCTTCACTTCAGCCGGTGCCGGTACTTCTAAAGAATTTGCGCAAACAATCACAAAACACGGAGCTGTAATGATTGACAATTCGAGTGCATTCCGCATGGATGAAAATATTCCATTGGTTGTACCTGAAGTGAATGGTGAGGATGCTAAAGTTCGCCCATTAAATATCATTGCCAATCCTAATTGTACAACAATACAAATGGTTGTTGCACTCAAAGCAATCGAAGATATCTCACATATTAAAACGGTACACGTTTCTACTTATCAGGCTGCAAGTGGTGCAGGTGCTGCTGCAATGGATGAGTTAGTAGTACAATATGAAGAATTAGGTGCAGGTAAGGAAGCTACAGTTTCTAAATTTGCTTATCAACTTGCCTACAATGTTATTCCTCAAATTGACGTATTCACTGATAATGACTACACAAAAGAGGAAATGAAAATGTATCACGAAACTCGCAAAATTATGCACTCGGATATCAAAGTCAGTGCAACATGTGTTCGTGTTCCGGTGATGCGCGCACATTCTGAATCAATCTGGTTAGAAACAGAAAAACCAGTTTCGGTTGCAGAAGCTCGTGAAGCTTTTTCTAAAGCTGACGGAGTTATTCTTATGGATGAGCCTGCGAACAAAACATATCCTATGCCATTATTTCTGGCTGGAGAAGAACCTGTATATGTAGGCCGTATCCGTGAAGATATTACAAATCCGAATGGATTAACATTCTGGTGCGTAAGCGATCAAATCAAAAAAGGAGCTGCTTTAAATGCTGTTCAAATTGCTGAATATCTGATTCGCGAAAACGCATTATAAGCTTTTAGTATAAAACAAAAAAAAGAGGTTATCGGGTTAAATCCTGATAACCTCTTTTTTGTTCTTGCCCCAAAATCTCACTTCGACATTTAAAATCCCATTATTCAAAAATACTTTATTAAAACTCGATTGTTATATAATTGAAATATCTACTTTTGAATTCGTTTTAGAACGTCAATTCAATTGTACACATTGCAAACGACACAAAATGGAAAACATACAAGTTGCTATATCAGGGGCTAGCGGATTTATTGGATCCTTCCTAACCAAATACTTTACTGAAAAGGGATATAAAATTGTCCCTTTAGGCAGGAAATACTTTAAACCAAAGATGGAAGATGAATTACTTTCTATCTTAGAAAACTCTCAGGTCGTCATCAATCTGGCTGGATCAACTATAGCCAGACGTTGGACCCCTTGGGCTAAAGATGAAATATTAGAAAGCAGAATCGGACCTACACGTATTCTTGTACATGCAATCAACCGATTAGTAAAAAAGCCCGAAGTATTTATCTCGGCTTCAGCTGTTGGAATATATCCAAGTGATTACAATATATACCGGGAGACTGATATAAAATTCGGAGATAACTTTTTATCTCAGGTATGTCAAAAATGGGAAAATGAACTAAAAGATTTATCACCTGAAGTTCGTGTTTGTGTAATACGTTTAGGACTTGTATGGAGTGATACTGACGGGATTTTACCTAAAATGCTGCTTCCGTTCCGGATATTTATGGGTGGTATGATTGGAAATGGATATCAACCTCTATCCTGGATTCATTTAGAAGATGTTGCGAGAGGTATAGACTTTCTAATTGAGCACAAAGCTTCCGGAGGTATTTACAATTTCACTTCACCGGATGTTATCAACAACCGGAAATTTACACAAATCGCAGCAAAGTTATTAGTTCGTCCGACTTGGTTAAACATACCTCCGATACTATTAAGAATATTACTCGGTGGTGCTGCATCTTTAATGGTGAAAGGACAAGCGGCATATCCTGAAAGATTAATCGAAGAAGGTTTTACATTCAAACATACCGATGCAGCAGCAACACTTAAACAGATTATCTCGGAACCAAAAAAGAAACAATCTTAGTATTTTATATATTTTAACTATATATAATGCAGCAAATATTCCTACAAAATCATCTAAGCATTAAATCAAATAAATTATCTGTGCACAGAGATAATATTCTAAAACTAATGTTTATGAAAAAAGCGGGAATCTATTTTCTTTTTATGATTATGCTTCTGCCTTTTTTTTCATCGTGTGATGATGACGGATATTCTCTAAATGATTATATGCTTAGTATCGCAACAGTTAAAGCTGAAGGTTCATCATATTACCTTCAACTTGACAATGGTGAAAAATTATGGCCTGCTGCACAAGATTTTTTTTACAAGCCCACTAACGGGCAAAGAGTTTGGGCTAATTACACGATACTCTCAGATGAACAAGATGGTTTTGATCATTATGTAAAGGTAAATGCCCTCTCTAAAATTTTAACGAAGAAGGTTATCGACCTTACAGAATCTAATAAAGATTCAATCGGTGACGATAAAGTTAAAATGCTTGATATCTGGTTTGCTGATGAATATATTAATATTATCTTTGGATACAATACAGCTTACGGATACAGACATTACGTCAATCTGGTCAATAATACTCTGACCCAATCACCTGAAGATGGCAAAGTATATTTAGAATTCAGACAAAACGGTAATGGCGCTCCAGCAAATTTCGGAGCTCAGGCAATCGTTTCATTCAATGTTAATGAATACCTGACATCTGAAAATAAAGAAGTAGTGTTTATTATTTCAGCAAATACCTTTTCAGGCGTAAAACAATATGAAGTTAAGGCAGAAATAAACACTGTTCAGCCGAAAATTTCGGTAAAAGAAATGAATACATTTTCACAAGAAATAAAGTAATTGCTATTATTAGACTATAACACGTAAAGGGGGGAGAAGGCGGCCGTGAGGTCGCCTTTAACTATAAATAAGGGTCTTTACTTGCCTAACTCTTTCAAATTTAAGTCAATTACATTAACTTTGTGTCGTTAAATAAAAATCTAACAATACATATATAAATAGCATTTATGGCAACTACTGCAGATTTTAGAAACGGTATGTGCATTGAGTACAACAACGGTCTTTATTTTATCATTGAGTTCCTACACGTTAAACCAGGTAAAGGTGCTGCTTTCGTACGTACTAAACTTAAAAACGTTGAAACAGGTCGTGTGATCGAAAACACATTCAACTCTGGTGTTAAAGTAAACGAAGTTCGCGTTGAAAGACGTCCATACCAATTCCTTTTCAAAGATGATATGGGTTACAACTTCATGAATAACGAAACTTACGAACAAATTCCTATCGAAGAAAGCCGCATTAACGGTGTGCGTTTCCTTAAAGAAGGAGATATGGTTGAAGTTGTTATGAATGCAGATACTGAAACTGTATTATTCGCAGATCTTCCAACAAACGTTATTTTGGAAGTTGTTTATACTGAGCCTGGCTTGAAAGGTGATACAGCTACAAACACTTTGAAACCTGCTAAACTTGAAACAGGTGCTGAAATCCGTGTTCCTTTATTCATCGAAGAAGGTGAAAAAATTAAAGTGAACACTGTTGATGGTTCATACGTAGAAAGAGCGAAATAATTTTCACGTACAACGTACAAAAAAAAGCGCAGAGACTTTGTTCTCCGCGCTTTTTTTTGTTTTAAATCAAGAATATTCGTAATCTTGCAGAAAACAAAAAAAATCAGAATATACAGCATGCTATTCTCGCTGATTATACCGGTTTTCAACAGACCGAATGAAATAGACGAATTATTAGAAAGCCTCACACAACAAACTCAAAATAACTTTGAAGTAATCGTTGTTGAAGACGGCTCATCGATTCCATGTGAAGACGTAGTACATAAGTACGAAGCCGAAATGCGGATTTCATACTTTTTCAAACCAAACTCCGGACCGGGGCAAACTCGTAATTATGGTGCAGAAAGAAGCAATGGAGACTATCTTATTGTGCTTGACTCAGACTGCATTATACCTCCGGGATATATTGCTGCTGTCGATAAAGAATTAACCGATGCCCCGTGTGATGCATTTGGTGGTCCGGATAAAGCGCATGATTCTTTTTCTGACGTACAGAAAGCAATCAACTATGCCATGACTTCATTCTTCACGACCGGAGGAATACGGGGCGGAAAAAAGAAACTTGATAAATTCTATCCCCGTAGTTTCAATATGGGAGTAAAAACAAACGTCTATAAAGATCTTAAAGGATTCTCTCCTATGCGTTTTGGTGAAGACATCGATTTCAGCATTCGTTTATTTGAAAATGGATATACAGTCCGGCTTTTGCCTGATGCCTGGGTCTATCATAAACGTCGTGTTGATTTTAAGAAATTCTTTAAGCAGGTCTATAATTTCGGGATTGCACGAATCAATCTTGAGAAAAAACATCCGGGCACAATGAAGATCGTACACCTCCTGCCTGCTGTTTTTACACTCGGTGTCGTATTTCTATTACTAATGGCCTGCCTTGTTACACCCTGGGCGCTTCTACCCCTCGTTCTGTATGCACTTATCATTTTTGTTGATGCTTCAGTACGCGAAAAAAGCATAAAGATCGGATTGATTGCCATTTTTGCATCTTACATCCAGCTCTTAGGCTACGGCTGCGGTTTTCTGACAGCATTCTTCAAACGGATCATACTGAAACAAGATGAATTTCAGGCTTATCAGAAAACCTTCTATAAATAACATATAGAATGATTGAAATCTTAAATCAAACCAATACACATGGATAAACTATCTATTAAACAATGGGCAGAAGAAGATCGCCCACGTGAAAAATTATTAGCAAAAGGTGTCAGTGCTTTATCTGAAGCAGAATTACTGGCTATTTTAATCGGAAGCGGGACACCCAAAGAAAGCGCGGTTGATCTTTGTAAAAAGATTTATGCAGGAGCACAAAATAATCTACTGGCTTTAGGTAAGTTTTCGATTGATAAATTGTGTGAATACAATGGTATCGGACCCGCCAAAGCTGTAACCATACAAGCAGCAATGGAACTGGGCAGACGCTATCGGCGGGCAAAAGTAGTAGAAAAGACAGCCATAACAGGGAGCGAAGATGTTTATAACTTTTTCTATCCTCAGCTTGGTCATCTGCACCACGAAGAATTCTGGATTCTTTTGCTCAGTCCTGCCAATAAAATTATCAATCAGGTAAAGATCAGTCAGGGAGGAGTAGCTGCTACCAGTGTCGATGTCAAGCTAATACTCAAACCCGCATTGCTTGAAATGGCCACCTCAATTATTGCCTGCCATAATCATCCGTCAGGTAATACAACACCAAGTCCGCAAGACAATCGATTAACCGAAAAGATTACCGAAGCGGCAAAATATATGGATATTAAACTTTTAGATCATATCATTGTTTGTGAACAAGCCTATTATAGCTATGCAGACAGTGGGAAATTATAAGAAACATTCATGATGCTGGTTTGTTCTTACTATATATAAACATCAAATTGAAGGACTTTCGATGATAGAAAGAATTATAACATTAGAATTAGCCGATCTGGTTACATTCTACGGAATCAATAATTGCAACATACAATTATTAAAAACCTTATTTCCAAAACTGCGTATTATCGCACGTGGAAATATCGTCAAAGTAATGGGAGACGAGTTAGAGACAGCTTTATTCGAGGAAAAAATACACGAACTCGAAAAGTATTGTGTCGAATATAATGTCTTGAATGAATCAATCATTGTTGATATCGTAAAAGGGAATACACCTAAAGAGTCAAAACTGGATAACCTGATTATTCATGGCATTAACGGGAAATCCATCGTTGCCCGATCAGAAAATCAACAAAAATTAGTTGACTTATTCGATACAAACGATCTTGTATTTGCCTTGGGTCCGGCCGGATCCGGAAAAACATATGTCGCAATTGCTCTGGCAGTAAGAGCTCTTAAGCGCAAAGAAGTACGGAAAATTATTTTAAGTCGTCCGGCCGTTGAAGCAGGCGAGAAACTAGGCTTTTTGCCGGGAGATATGAAAGATAAGATCGATCCATACTTACAACCGCTTTATGATGCACTTCAGGATATGTTTCCGGCAGCAAAATTAAAAGAGCTGATGGAAACAAATATTATTCAGATTGCACCTTTGGCATTCATGCGCGGACGAACTTTAAGCGATGCCGTTGTGATCCTTGATGAAGCTCAAAACACAACGACTCATCAGATTAAAATGTTCCTGACTCGTTTAGGTATGAACTCCAAAATGATCATTACGGGAGATATTACACAGATAGACCTTCCGCCATCTCAGACATCGGGTCTGGTGCAGGCAATGAAAATTCTGAAAAAGGTTCCCGGAATCGGAATTGTAGAGTTCAATAAAGGAGATATTGTTCGTCATAAGCTTGTACAGCGTATTGTTGATGCTTACGACAAATTCGATTTAAAGAAAAAGACAATCAATTACATCGAGAAAGAACAATAGTCCGTTCTTCTGTCAATATCAGATCCATGGATTTATCATGCGTTTCAGTCGGCAAAGACTCAAACAACTGAAATTCAAAACAAAAACCGACTCTTATTGCATTCGTTTGTGATAAGAGCCGGTCATAATAACCTTTACCGTAACCCATACGATCGCCTTCGACAGAAAAGGCAACCCCTGGTACAACAATCAGATCAAGCACTGAGAGCTCCGGGCATATTTTTCCCGTCGGTTCCCAAACACCAAAACTGCCTTTTTGCAAACTGGTCATACCTTCAAAGCGACGAATTTCGAGTAAATCTCCCACCACCTTAGGCAACCAGATCTCACAACCCGCATCAGACAATAACTCAACCAACTTCTGTGTCTGAACCTCACCCGGCAAAGCCATATACATCAGAATTGATTTTGTATTTTTCTCCTTTAGAAACAACTCAAAACGTTCTGCTATCATTTCAGACGCATTCGCCAAAAAGCTAACACTAAGATCTTTTCGTTTCGCAGAAATAATTTTTCGAAGCGTATTCTTATCCATAAGCTCTTATTTAACATTTATCAACAAAGATATTCTTTTCATACTAACAATCAAGCAGAAAAGCGCCAATTTTTAGAAATCTAAATAAGACTTTTTGTCTCAACCATTTGGATTTTCAAAAAAAGTCAGTATTTTTGCAGACCGAAAGAAGAATGTACGGAAAGTAATAATATAAACAAAATATCGCGATGAAAAGAACATTCCAACCTTCAAACAGAAA
>JBOFIZ010000404.1:0-7291 GCA_051650425.1 Bacteroidales bacterium | reverse complement strand
CCAACATCTTTTCCCCTGATTCTTTATCATCAGCAGTTGATATCGGTACATAGTTCATGAGATCATCTTTGCCAATAATGACACCACAAGCGTGAACACCGGTGTTACGTATATTACCTTCAAGCATTTGAGCATACTTGAGCGTATTACGCATTACAGGGTCATTTGATTCTGCCGCCTGTTTTAATTCAGGGACATAATTAATGGCAGCTTTAAGATTGACTTTTTTTACATCGGGGATTTTATCTGGTACGAGTTTTGTAAGTCGATCAGATTCACTTAACGGTAATTTTTGAACACGTGCAACGTCTTTAATTGCAGACTTAGTTGCCATTGTGCCAAAGGTGATAATATGTGCAACTTTTTCTTTTCCATACTTTTCTGTAACCCATTGAAGGACTTGACCACGACCATCATCATCAAAGTCTATGTCAATATCAGGCATTGAGATCCGATCGGGGTTAAGGAAACGCTCAAAAAGTAAGTCGTATTTAATAGGATCAATATCTGTAATGCCTAAACAGTAAGCTACTGCTGAACCTGCAGCAGAACCACGACCAGGTCCTACAGAAACACCCATTTTACGAGCTGCTGCAATAAAATCCTGAACAATTAGGAAATATCCGGGAAATCCCATTTTGAGAATAGTCTCAAGCTCAAAGTCAATACGTTCTTTTTGTTCGTCATTCATTTCTCCATAACGAGATTTCGCACCTTCATATGTCAGATATCTCAAGTATTCACCATCATCTGAAAATCCATCAGGAAGAGGGAAAATAGGCATTACAGCTTTTGAATTTATCGAATAGAACTCAACCTTTTCAGCAATTTCCAGGGTATTTGTTAATGCTTCCGGAATATCTGAAAAAATGGAATGCATTTCCTGAGGGTTTTTGAACCACTCTTGTTTTGTGTAACGCATTCGACGTGGATCATGTAAATCAGCGCCTGTATTAAGGCAAATTAAATGATCGTGAGCTTCTGCATCTTCAGCAGTAACAAAGTGAACATCATTCGTAGCGATAATCTTTACGCCAGTACGTTTAGATAGCTCAATGATACCTTCATTTACTGTTTTTTGAAGTTTATAAACGTTTTGATCAGCATTATCAGCATAGGTCTCATGACGTTGCATTTCAAGATAATAATCATCTCCAAAATGATTTTTATACCATTGTATTGCTTTTACGGCTTCATCCAATCGATTTTCCCGAATTAAGCGGGGAATTTCACCACCTAAACAAGCAGAAGAAACAATAATACCATCTTTATACTTCTCAAGAATTTCTTTGTCAATACGCGGACGACCATAAAAGCCTTCAACCCATCCTAAAGAAACTAGTTTTACTAAATTATGATAACCTGTTTTATTTTTAGCTAAAAGAATAAGGTGATTACCTGATAGATTTTCTTTACCTTGTTTTACATGACGACCATTACGGGCAACATATACTTCACAACCGATAATAGGTTTAAATAATTTTTTTCGAGCTATTATTATCTCGTCTTTAGCTTTCAAAAGAACTTCAGCAGAAGCATTCTCCCTTTCAAGCTTTTCTAGATTTTTTTTAAGTTCTTTGATTAAACTTTCTGTTTTGGAATTCTTCTTTGATACATAGTTGAAGAATTCTTTGATTCCAAACATATTCCCGTGATCGGTTATAGCAACCGCAGGCATACCATTTTCTATAGCCGAATCAACAATTCGACTAATTGAAGCTTGTCCATCAAGGATGGAATATTGTGAGTGGACGTGCAAATGAACAAATGATTGCATGTATATTTTTATTTATGTGCGATTTCAATAGATACAAAAATACGAATAATCACTTTAATATCCATATACCTGAAAATTATATTCCTTAAAATCTGAACTTACTAATTCTAATAGCTGTTATGTTGTCTGAATAAATAAAGAGAACGTTTAAGCGAAAATGTTTATTTCATTTTGTATCTATCGAATATTATTATAATATTGCATTCAAACTCTTTATTTAGTGAGTAACAAAGTTAAACATTTTAAACCATAAAAGCTTTTATTTGATATTATGAACATTGTAGAGTTTCTAAGCAAGGCTAATCTCAAAAAAGGTGGTGTTATTTTAAATGCGCCGCAAGATCTTGCTGCTCTGTTTGTGAAAAAGGGATTTTCAACGACATTGCCAAAAGAAAAAAGTGATGTGACTATTTTATTTTTACGTAATAAAGACGAAATGGCACTTTGGTCCAATATTGTTGTACCAAAACTAATTTATGATTCCACATTTTGGGTGTGTTTGCCTAAGGGTTCTTCAGGCATCAAAACAGACTTAACAAAGGATTCGTTGAGTAAATTGTTTATAGAGAAAGGATATACCTCTGTAAAACAAATGGCTGTCAATGATAATTGGGGAGCTTTAAAGCTACGACCATCAGATTTGGTTAAACCAGAGAAAGAAGAAAAGGAATTATGAATAGGAAAAGAAGAAAAAATGCAATAGTGAAATGTATTATTTTTAGTCTGTTTTTGCTTGTAGTTATTATTGAAATATTAAAAAGAACTACCTGTTTTGCAGATTTCTATGCTTCTAATATTTATCCTTCACTTGTATATGTGATGCATAAAATTTCTTCTTTTGTACCAATTTCATTATATGATCTTTTTGTGACTTTGTTAATCGTCGTATTATCAGCTGTCATATATTTACTAATAAAGAGAGCTTGGTTAAAAGCTCTCTTTATTTTCATAGGAATATTTCTTTTTGTTTTTGTGTTTTTTCAACTGAGTTGGGGTATAAACTATTTCAGACCTGATTTTTTTAAACGGAATTATTTAGATTATCCTAAAAACGATTCACTCCGTTATAAAGCATTTGCGTATTGTTATGTTGAAAATTTGAATTTAAGTTTTCCTAAATCGATAAAACCAGATACAAATCTTATCTTAAATGAAGCAATCTCCGGTTATCAGTGCTTTTCATCAAAATTTAATATAATGCATAAGGAAGGTTTGGTTCATCCCAAGTCAATGATATATCATAGACTCTATTCATCGGTAGGTATTTGGGGTTATTACGGTCCTTTTTTTGCAGAGGTTCATATCAATCCGGATCTGAAATCTCATCAATATCCTGCTGTTCTTACGCATGAAATAGCTCATCTGAATGGTGTTACATCTGAAGCAGAAGCAAATTTATATGCTTATCTGATCTGCATTAACTCTTCCGACTCAACATCCCGATTTAGTGGATATTATTCTATTTTACCTTATGTTATTTCTAATGGCAGAGCTTATTTATCTCAAAATGATTATCAACAAATCATTAACAAAATAAATCCTCAGATTTTATTCTTATACAAGGAAACCCGAGATTACTGGGATAGTTTATATTCTCAACCTATAGGTAAAATTCAAAATAAACTGTATGATATATACCTGAAGAATAATAATATATCATCAGGTCGTAAAAACTATTCTGAGGTTATTTCAATGATTCTTTCTGTAGACACAACAACAGTTATACCTTAATATAGGTATTGAATGCTCTAAATATACCCGATTTTAGGGATTGTGTGCTCATTTTTCTCATACTTACTTTGCATCAGTAAATAAACACATCAGAAATATATGAGAAAGAAAGTCTTATTATACCTTTTTATTGGGTGTAATATCGTTTTAAATGCCACAAATAATTCAAAAATAAAGGGAACTGTAAAAGATATTCATGGTAATATCTTACCCGGCGCTACTGTTTGGGTTGATGAGTTAGGAAAAGGAACTGTAGCTGACGAAAACGGACAATTTATTATAGAGTCATTAGGTGCAGGAACATACAGTCTTGAATGCGCATTTTTAGGTTACGAACCTGTTCTGACAGAATTGAAAATTCAATCAGAAGACGTTTTAAGTCCCGAAATCATATTACAAGATAGACAGGTAACTATGCAGGAAGTTGTTGTGAATGCAGGTCGTCGTAATCCGAATAAACGACTTTCATATACATTGAGCAGACTTCCCGTAGATATAAAAACACAACCACAAACTATTTCTGTAATTGATAGAAAACTTCTGGATGAACAGGGTGTCACAGATATAAAAGATGCGATATTAAATGTTCCGGGAGCTTACTCATGGGCTACTTATGGTGGAGCAATGAATAGTTTCGGATCTCGGGGTTATAGAGGTATTTCATATATGAAAGATGGGGTCCTGATGGAAACATCTCAGCCTGAGATGGATGGGGTGGAAGATGTTCAGGTCATAAAAGGAGCATCCGCTGTGCTGTTCGGAAATGTAAGCCCAGGTGGTATAATTAATTTGAGTTCGAAAAAGCCTAAAAAATCATTTGGAGGAGATATAAAACTAAACTACGGGAGTTTTAATACATTCAGAGTAGGCGCTGATGTGTGGACACCTTTTGATAGAAATGGGAATATGGCTTTCCGTTTAAATACGGTTTATGAGAAAGGTGATAGCTACAGATCTTTTGTAGAAAAAGAAAAATTCTATATTAATCCATCCTTCTCATGGAATATATCAAGAAAAACAGACTTGTTACTTCAATATGATTATCTGACCGATAATCGTACCCCCGATAATGGGACTATTTTATATAATTGGGAAATATATGATTTGCCGTTTGATCGTTTTACAGGATTGAAAAGCGATAATATAGGTATTAATAACCAAAGTTTTTCAGCCACATTAAATCATCGTTTTACAGATAAATACTCCTTACGTTTTGTATATAACCGTACTATTGAGGGACGTGATGATTATCGAATAGATAAACATTCAAATGTGATTAAAGGTACGTCTTTATTGAAGAGACTCCTGACGAGTACAGAAAATGAATATAAACATTCATTGTTTCAGGTTGATTTTTTGGGAGCTAATGTAAAGACAGGCTTTATGACGCATAATTTTCAGGTGGGAATGGACTATCGGGTTACAGATAAGAATATTCTGAATTATAAAACTGCTGTGATTGATACAATTGATGTTATAAACGGGCCGATAAATAATGAAATCGCAACTTTACCTAAATTATCAAAAGATAAAGAAACCACGACAAGAGTATCTAAAGTCGGATTTATGCTTCAGGATATCATTCAAATGGGTAAATACTTCCGTACATCATTGGGGCTACGTTACACAGGGGTATTTAGTCAGGAAAATATATTTACTTTTTCTGATTCGAAGACTAAAACTACACCAAAGTCAACTCCGTCAGGTTTTTCTCCTTCAATCGGAATATCTTATTTGCCAATCGAAAATATAAATCTCTTTGCTACATATACAAATACATTTGCGCCAGTAACTCTTAGGGGCATTAATGGTGAGAATTTGGGTAATGAAATCACAAATCAATTTGAAGCTGGCTTCAAATCTGATTTTATTGATGATAAATTAAGCTTAAATGCAACCTATTTTTATATACATAACGATAATCAGGTTGGTGAAGTCTTAAAGCAAGATGATAACGGTTCCTGGGTTGCGCAAGGTTATGGAGAGCGAAATGGAGAGATAAGAAATCAAGGTTTAGAGCTGGAGTTGAATACGACACCTATAGAGGGATTTAATATTCGTGCAGGGTATGCTTATATTGATGCAAAATATATTAAAAGTATTCGTTATAAAGATAATACAATTCCTTTTAATACGCCAAAACATACATTTAATCTATGGGCAAGCTATAATTTCTACGGAGGGGCATTAAAAGGATTATTCGTAGGAGCAGGCGCATATTATACAGGAGACAGAAATGCTAACGACCAGGTGAAAATTCCATGGCATGGTATTGATCCAAGTGATCCGGTTGTAAAATTGAAAGCCTTTATGGAGCTAAATGCTAATATCGGATATAATCTTAAAAAGTGGAGTTTCAGAGTAAGTGCTAAAAATCTTTTAGATGAAAGAGCTTATCTGGCTTATCGATATAATTTCATTAATCCGATAACTCCACGAAACTTTATGTTGACTGTTAATTATTCATTATAAATCAAAGCAAATCATAGTTTAAACTTTTTCTCTAACAGAAGCGCAGACGTCGTTGAGACGTCTGCGCTTTATTATTTTATAGTATTGTTAATCATGAGTAAAGTATTAAAATTAAATGAATATCGAATTTTGATTTTTATATACAAAAACTATCTGAAAGGTTTGTTGTTATTATAGTATATTATCTATAGGATTTAATCATAGGATTTGCATTTTGCACTATTTGAGACGTAATAATATTATTAAATACTATAAACCTAAACCTATTAAAAATGAAAAAGTTTGGCACTTTATTTTTAGGGGTATTAATGGCTAATACTCTTTTTGCTCAACAAGAAAGTCCCAATTATGATGAGAAATCTTTGTTTGAGACATTGACAAAAATAGAAAAGAAAACAGATAAATTTAATCTTTTTCTTAATATGCATGCAGGTTTCAACGCAAACTGGCTCGATGGGAATTTTGAAAGAGGTAATTTTAATGTTAAGCAATTAAGGATAGAGGCTAAAGGGAATATTAATGATTGGATATTCTATCGTTATCGTCAGCGCTTAAACAGAAGCAATGATGGTTCAGGTTTTCTGGATAATATGCCTAAGTCAATTGATATAGCATCTGTAGGATTTAAAGTAACGCCTAAATTTTCGATTATCGGAGGTAAGATGTGCACAATGTATGGTGGCTTTGAATTTGATTTGAACCCAATTGATATATATGAATACAGTGATATGATCGAATATATGGACAACTTCCTTACCGGGGTTAACTTTATATATGATTTTACACCTGCGCAACAATTGGCATTTCAAGTAGTAGATGGGCGTAACGGTAGTTTCGAATCAACATATGGTAATGTAAGACCCGGAGTGGAAGACACAAAATTACCATTGCTTTATACATTAAATTGGAATGGCTCTTTTGCTGATGGATTAGTTAAAACACGTTGGTCTGCTTCTATTATGGATCAGGCGAAGGAAAAATTTATGTATTACTACGCTTTTGGACAAGAGTTAAATTTGCATCCGATAAATACATATTTCGATGTTATGTATGCTCGTCAAGGCTTAGATCGTAAAGGTATTATGACAGATATTATAAATCGGGACTTAGATGATAGGACTGCATATACAGCTATGGGAGCTGAATACCTTTCTTTAGTTTGGCATTTAAATTATCGTGTAGCGCCAAAATGGAACTTGTTCGTAAAAGGTATGTACGAAACACAAGGTTTATATGGTTATAATGAATACAGAGAGAAAGGAAAATACAGAACATCTTGGGGATATTCAGGAGGTGTAGAGTTTTATCCGA
>JBOFIZ010000403.1:0-1272 GCA_051650425.1 Bacteroidales bacterium | reverse complement strand
TACATATTGTTTTAGAAAATGCCGGTATTCAGAAAGGGGATAAAGTTGCTTTAATCGGCCGTAACTCTTCTAACTGGGCTACTATTTTCTTCGGTGTTTTAACTTATGGTGCTGTCGTTGTACCTATTCTTCATGAATTTAAACCGGATAACATCCATAATATCGTCAATCACTCCGATGCGAAGTTTATGTTTGTAGGTGATATCGTTTGGGAAAATCTGAACGAAGCTTTAATGCCGGAATTGAAAGGAATTGTCATGATCAACGACTTTTCATTAATCAAAAGCCGCGTTGAAGGATTGGATTACGTAATGGACCATATCAACGAGCTGTTTGGTAAAAAATTCCCTCGTAGCTTCAGACCAGAAAATATCAGTTATCATATCGAAGAACCGGACGAACTTGCTGTATTGAACTACACTTCGGGAACAACCGGATTCGCTAAAGGTGTTATGATACCTTACCGTAGCCTATGGTCAAACACTCAGTTTGCTGCCGACAACCTGCCTTTTATGAAACCTTCAGACAATGTAGTTTGTATGCTGCCTATGGCCCACATGTACGGTTTAGCTTTCGAGATCCTAAACTCATTCAATATCGGATGTCACGTTCATTTCCTTACACGTACGCCTTCTCCTAAAATTATTCTGGACGCATTTTCCGAACTTAAACCGCGTCTTATTCTTGCCGTACCTCTTATTATTGAGAAGATTGTAAAAAATAAGGTTTTCCCTGAAATAGAAAAACCTTGGATGAAATTATTACTAAAAGTACCTTTTGTCGATACAAAACTTCTGGAAATCATTGGAGACAAGTTAAATCAAGGGTTCGGTGGAAACTTTGAAGAAATCGTTGTAGGTGGTGCTGCTATTAACAAGGATGTAGAAAAATTCTTACGCTCGATTAATTTCAGATATACCGTTGGTTATGGTATGACAGAATGCGGTCCGCTTATTTCCTATACGCAATGGGATAGCTTTAAAGCCGGAAGTTGCGGTCAGCCTGTTGATCGTATGGAAGTACGTATTGACTCTGCAAGCCCTGCGCAAGTTGGAGAAATCCAGGTAAAAGGCATGAACGTTATGCTGGGTTACTATAAAAACGAAGACGCAACAAAAAATACATTTACAAATGACGGATGGTTGAAAACCGGAGATTTAGGTATAATTGATGAAGATAAATTCATCTTTATCAAAGGTCGTAGTAAAACTATGATTCTTGGTCCTTCAGGTCAAAATATTTATCCGGAAGAGATCGAAGATCAAATTAACA
>JBOFIZ010000402.1:0-14860 GCA_051650425.1 Bacteroidales bacterium | reverse complement strand
AATTGAACGTCTTTTGCAAAAATAGAAATTAATTCTGTGCTTTTAATAGGAATTCCCCGATTATTCGGGCAGCATCCTTCACATATTCAACACAAGGACGTTTTTTATAATAATTTTCAGTCCGCTCCTCCGGAGTCGGTTCTTGTTTTTGAACCTTCAAGTTTAAAAGCTCCCTACATATAATTGAACCATTCTTACGAGAAAAAGTTTCAGCTAATTCCTGAACAGTAGCATAATTTGTCTTTTTTATATCTTTATCCGTTCCTTTCATTACCGGATATTTAAGACTGACCAACAAAAACATACCACTCACAGCTCCACAAACTTCCCGTAATCTACCCATTCCTCCTCCCAAAGAAGTAGGAATTGCTTTTGCCAGCTCCGGGGTTATTTCAAAAATATCAGCATAAGCCATAAAAACAGCTTGAGAGCAATTATACCCTTCTTTAAAAAAGGCTTCAGCTTTCGACACTCTTTCTTCTATATCTATCATTATGTTCAATAATTAACGCAAACGGTCCAATGAACGAATTAATGCCTCATCAGCACCAATCGCACGAATCGCCAACCAATCAAGAACTATTCCTATTAATGGAAACACCAACGGTAATTTAAAAAACACTTCCGCCGTAAATCGCTCTTTAATTACATAGGTATAAGCTCCAAATGCTGCATAAAAACCTAATGCAAGCAATATATTAAATAAGCAAATTCGGATTTGAAGAATTCTTTTCTTATACAGAAAAATTGTAAGCGCTGACAAAACACTTATTACAGCAAGGATCGCAAATAAGGCAAAAGTACCATAAACAAGCTCTTGCGGGGCATTTGTTGAAAATAGTCCAAAAGAGTCAAGTTGATAAAATGTTTCTCCTGATTTGAATGAACCTAAAGTTACAAAATTCATAATACCAGCCAAAATAGCGACTGCAATTAGATATAAAGTTTGAATGCGTTGAATCATCTTCGTTAATAATTTTCTATGCTATTATAAAAAATAAAGAGGTTATTGATCCGTAATTAAGGAAACCAATAACCTCTCTAAATTATTTTTATCAAAAAGAGGAATTACAATTTCTCTTTCGTTGGATTTTTGTAATATACTCTTCCTTCCAAGAACTCTTGAGTTGCAATCAATACCGGTTTCGGTAACTTCTCATAATAACGAGAAATTTCAATTTGCTCTCTATTCTCAAATACTTCTTCAAGATTATCATTATTTGTTGCAAATTCTTGAAGTTTCTTTTCCAAATCTTTTTTCATCTCTACGGAGATTTGGTTTGCACGCTTAGCAATGATGCGTACAGTTTCGTACACGTTACCTGTTTCTTCCGCCATTTTTGTCAAATCGCGTGTAACTGTGTTGTTTGGAGCTTTCGTTTTTCTGTAGTCCATAATATAATAGTACTATTTGTTACAATTGAAATTTCATTGATTATTCCTCGTCTTCGTCTGTCGAATCCGGTTTAATCATTTTCGAAGCTTTCTTAAACATCGAAGTAGCATCTTTTATATGCTTCCCGTCAGGATACTCGTTTTTATAGTTATAGTATTCATCAACCACATCTCTCAAACGATCTGCTTTAACCGCATCTTTACTATTTGTTGCTTCCGAATATTTAGACTTCAATACAAGGAAGTAGAAATCTTCACGCAATTTAGAATATGGAAATTCTTTAATTGCATTCTGAGCTGTAATAACTGCCGAACGGTAATTATTATCACCCATATAATCTCCTAAATCATAATACAGACGTGCATTAAGCAACTCTTTATAAGCCAGCTTCTCTTGCAGGTCAATAAGCATTTTCTCAACCTCTTCTTTCTTATCGCTTTGAGGGAAATATTCTAAGAACAACTGAAGTTCATTCATTGCTTTGTAAGTCTGACTCTGGTCTAACTTCGCTTCCGGAGAATCAAAATAGTAGCCCTGACCTGCATAAAAACGAGACAATTCAGTATACTCTCCTTTTGGATAAGTATTATAATAAGTAGTAAAATACTGACCTGATGATAAATAGTCTTTACTTAAAAACAAACTTCTTGCTAATAAATACAACGATTCTTCTGCATTCCCTGTACCTTTATATAAAGGCACGAGCTCCTCAAGCAAAGTGGAAGCTTTTGAATACTTCTTTTGATCGAAATATTTTTTCGCATATTCATACTTAAGCTCATAATCTGAACTTTTTAGCAACTTATTATATTCTCCACACGATGATAGAGAAATAATTAACAGCAGTATATAAGATAGTTTTCTTTTCATGTAAAGGCTATTTTAGCGTGCAAATATACACAATTCCTACGGGAATATAAATCATATCCACAAAAAAAGAATAGGTTTTATGATAAAAAAAATATTCTATGGACAAAACTTTGCCTCGCTTCAAAGTTTACTTTAAGAGCACTTTCCTTTTTTGAATTAAAAAGTTTATGTACGTTTGCATTCGATTAATCCGTATTAACAGATATTTCTTATTCATTTTCTGAATTTAATAATATCAGATATAATAACAAGAACCCATGGGCGCAATAAAATTCAATATATTGACTGTCTGCTTTTTAATCATATCAGCATTAACTTATGCTCAAAATAAAGCAGTCATGGTATTTGATCGAAATGAACATGATTTCGGGCAGATCATTGAACGTGATGGTAATGTTAGTACAATCTTCAAATTCAAAAATGCAGGAAACTCTCCTTTAGTCATTAATCAGGTTATCGCTTCTTGCGGATGTACAACACCTGAATATCCTAAAAACCCAATCGCTCCTGGCAAATCCGGTGAAATAAAAGTGACCTATAACCCTCTGGGCCGTCCGGGATATTTTACTAAAAGTATTATTGTCTTAAATAATGGAGAACCTAGCCGTATAGAACTTAAAATAAAAGGTATAACAAAGTCCGAACCATTAGATTTGTCTGTGAGATTCCCTATCAATATGGGAAAAATAAGAATCAATAAGCGTTCGTTAGACTTTGGTTCAGTTAATGCAGCTGCAAATGCAATCCTTCGTTTAGATGTTCTAAACACATCCAATGAACCGATCATCTTAAAATTCAAAGGTTTACCCCCACATATTTCTGCCATATCAGAGCATGATACTATAAAAGCAAATGAAATAGGCTCGGTTTATGTAACCTATAAAGCTCATCGAATTAAGGATTGGGGTAGCAGAGATGATAATTTCTACATTTTATATAATAATGAAGAGCGAATCACTCCGGACAGGAAAATAAATATCTCTGCAAATATTAAAGAAGATTTTTCTAAGTTATCTCCTTCACAAATGGAGAATGCTCCCATTATAGAGATATCACCTAAAACTATTTTTTTCGGTGAAGTTAACAAAGGCACAACAAAGACAGAAGATATACATCTGAAAAATAACGGAAAAAGTGTTTTACACATCCGCAAAATCACATCTTCTAACCCGGCTTTTAAAGTGGAAACTCCTAAAATGAGTTTAACCCCCGGAAGTGAAATGTCAATTCAGATTTCTTTTGACACAAGACAAACCAAAAGAAACACTAACGGAAAGGTCATTATTACAACAAATGCACCTTCCAACCCTGAAACTGAAATTTCCGTGTCAGGAAATTTAGTCCAGTAAATTAAAGCAGTTTAAAAATCAAAACGAAATAACTATGTTCAAAGATAAGACAATTGTATATACATCAGGTACATTTGATATGTTCCATTACAATCATTTGAGAATGATTAATTATGCACGTAGTATAGCTGATATTCTTATTGTTGGTGTTAGTACAGACGAACTTGTTATGTCATACAAGCCAAAACCAATTATTCCTTTTAACGAACGCCTTCAGATTATTGAGGCTCTAAAAACTCCGGATATTGTTATTCCGCAACACACACTGGATCATTCGGAGATTGTAAAGAAATTAAATATTGATGCATTTGTTGTAGGTGATGACTGGTTTGGAAAGTATGACTATTTAAAAGATCTTGGTGTACAGGTATTCTATTTCCCATATGGCACCGGAGTGTCATCGACATCTCTGAAAAAGACTATTCACGATAGCTATGAAACTCAACTTCATCAGCAACAACAACAGAAGCCTAAAAAAATTCAGAAAGAAGGAGAAGAATAACAACGTTTTTAATCGTAATGAACAATGAATAAATTAGCTCTTATTACAGGAGGAACAAAAGGAATAGGTAAAGCAGTAGCCCAACGATTAGCATCCGAAGGCTATGATTTAATTCTTACCTACTCTTCGGATAGCTATGCAGCCCGGACTTGTAAGGATGAAATATACTCTGTGTATAATAAAAATGTATATCTGCTTCAAGCTGATGCAACTAATTTATCATCAACTCAAATCATTACGGATTTTCTTAACGATCACCAATTTAAAGTAGATACACTAATCCTCAATGCAGGTCTGACAAACAGAGCTGCTTTTGAAGATATGAAAGCTGAAGAATGGAAGATTGTATTTGATGCGAATATTCATTTCCCGGTTTTCCTGATTCAATCTCTTTTACATCATTTTAATGCGGGAGCATCAATTGTCTTTACAGGTTCACTTATGGGAATATTCCCTCATTCCGTATCACTCGTATATGGAGTAACTAAATCAGCCGTACATTCTTTGGTTAAGAATCTTGTTAAGTTCTTAAAACCTTATCAGATCCGAGTAAATGGGGTTGCTCCTGGATTTGTTGATACAGAATGGCAAAAAACTAAACCTGCCGAGATCAGAAAAAATATAGAAAACAAACTCGCAGAAGAAAGATTCTGCACGCCCGAAGAACTAACCGATGCATATATGTTGCTTATAAACAACACTTATATGAATGGTGAAATACTGGTTATCGACGGGGGATATTCATACAAGTAAAGGACTAAAGCCTTTACTTTTTTAATGTTTAAATTATTATTTGGAATGAGTACTGAGAAAGTTACTTTGGAATCTTCACTCAAATCAATTGAGACCGAAAATTGGCTTGACCGAATTTTTTACAGACCAATAGGTTTTAAATTTGCGTTATTACTTAAAGATACAGGGATTACCCCTAATATGGTTACTATAGCATCTATCTTTGTTGGGATAGGCGCAGGACTTTGCTTTCTTTATCCTACCTTGGGATGGAACGTATTGGGTGTAGGGTTGTTAATGACAGCCAACATCATGGACTGTATTGATGGTCAATTAGCTCGTTTGACAGGAATCAAGTCTAAAGTCGGACGTATTATCGATGGTTTTGCCGGCGATTTGTGGTTTGCAACTATCTACATCTGTATAGCCTTACGCCTTATGGATTTAGGGTGGGGTGTATGGGTATGGATTTTCGCTGTATTATCCGGATATTCACACGGCAGACAAGCTGCAATGGCTGATTATTATAAAACACTTCATCTATTTTTTATCAGTAAATCAAAAGGAGCAGAGTTCGATAACTTTGAGAACCTTCAAAAGCATTGGAGTGAAACCAAATGGGAAGATGATCGAATTTATAAATTCTTCTTATTTTTCTACCGTTTCTATACAGTAAGTCAGGAAAAATCAACACCTAAACTGCAACAGCTTCTTATAAAATTAGATCAAAAATATAACGGAGATATTCCGGAAAATATCAGGGTTGAATTTAGAGCAAAAAGCAGCAAACTCATGCCACTCATTGATTGTCTTACATTTAATGGGCGTACTCCTGTATTATTTATCCTGACAATTCTCGGAGCATTATTTATTGGTACACCTTGGGCTGCGCTACCTTTTGGATACTACCTCTTCGAGATTTTTATATTAAATCCGATTTTGATCATTGCAATAAAAAAACATGAAGCAATCTGCGCTTCCTTTTTAGCAAAAATTGAATCGTAAAATTTGAATTTTATTTTATGTCTAATAAAACAAGTCTTTTTAGAAATTTATTTTTTGTCATAGGGGTAGCCACGATATTATTCATGGTTTATAAAATCGGGTTTCAGGAAATATATGATAACTTACAAAAAACAGGTTGGTGGTTCGCAGCCATACTTGGTATCTGGATCGTTGTATATATAATCAACACTGTGTCGTTCCAGCTTATTATACGTGATGGAAGCCCTGAATCAAAGAAAATAAGCTTTTGGCGAACACTGAAGCTAGTCATTAGTGGCTATGCTATCAATTACACAACGCCAATGGGGCTATTAGGAGGAGAACCTTATCGCGTTATGGAGCTAAAACCTGCGTTAGGTGTAAAAAAAGCAACCTCTGCTGTAATCCTATATGCAATGATGCATTTCGTTTCGCATCTGATCTTATGGATTATGTCTGTGCTTTTAATTATCCTATACGTTCCGATCACACAAAAAGGACTTATTATTGCATTATGGTGCATCTTTATTGCTTGCTTTCTGTTAATACTGTGGGCATTCAAAGGCTATAAAAAAGGAATGGTTTTCAAATTATTCACATTCTTAGCTAAGATCCCTTTTATTAAGAAAAAAGTAACCAGATATAAAAATGAGAATGAAGCACATCTGAAAGAGATTGATGAGCTTATCTCTGATCTTTACCTCAATCGAAAAGGAACATTCTTTGCGTCCTTGTTCGCAGAATTAGTATCACGTTTAGTTAGTTGTTGGGAAATCTTCTTTATGTTATACTCGATCGGACAAGATGTAACTTATGTACAATGTGTAATTGTTGTAGCCCTGGCTTCTTTGTTTGCCAATCTATTATTCTTCTCCCCTATGCAATTAGGTACAAGAGAAGGAGGATATGCAATTGCATTTTCAAGTTTGTCATTACCGGGTCCGTTAGGAGTTTACGTAAGTTTATGTACACGTATTCGTGAATTATTCTGGATATTCATCGGAATATCCATTATGAAGTACAAATCGTTGAAGTAATCCGAAACAAATGAAAACTACAGTTATTGACGAAAACTACATGGCAGGCTTATCACCTGTTTTCAAAGGAAAAGTAGGTAAATGGTTAGCTAAAGGACTCCTTAAAATACTTAGTGTAGATAAAGTAAATGCGCTTTATGGAAGACACTATCATTCGAAAGGTCCTGACTTTACAACTCTGACTCTTAAGGATATTGGCGTTAAATATGAAATCGTAAATAAAGAGCGGTTGGATTCTCTTCCGGAAGGAGCCTTTATTACAGTTTCGAACCATCCGCTCGGGTCTATTGACGGCATCATGTTAATTGATATTTTTGCACGTCTCAGACCTGATTTCAAGGTAATGGTTAATGGCATTTTAACTCAAATCGAAGCTATGGATTGTAATTTTATTGCGGTCCAACCAGCTACAGGAGACAAAAAAAGTATTTCGCGTGCCAGCTTAAATGGCATCCGCGAATGTTTAGATCGCCTACGGAATAATCATCCAATCGGATTCTTTCCTGCAGGAGCTATTTCAATGCTTGATCCCAAAACCGATACAATTGAAGATCGCGATTGGCAACCAAGTGTGGTTCGTATTATAAAAGGAGCCAAAGTACCGGTTTATCCTGTATATTTTGAAGGATTAAATTCAAAATTCTTCTATCAGTTAGGACGAATCAGTTGGCAGCTGCGTTCTATGCGTATTCCTTCAGAAGTATTCAACAAAAGAGGTACAACTTTTAAAGTTCACATCGGCGAACCTATTTCGCCCGAAGAACAGGCAAAGTTTGAATCCGTTGAAGCGTTGGGGGAATACCTGAAACAAAAGACTTACGAATTAGTAAAATAAAAAAAGATGATTTTGAGAAATCTCAAAATCATCTTTTTTTATTTTATAGATATTGATAAACCTTACAAGGTTTCATTTCTGATTCGAACGTTTCGTCAACTTCAATCTTGATTGTTCCGGTCAAAGTATCCAGCAAAGATTTGTCCATATTTACATTGTTAATTATAAAACAATCTTGTTCGGCAGCCATTTTCTCTGCATGCTTACGAGCTACACTATGTTTATCTATAGCTGCGGCATCAACCAAAATAAAATGAGGCTTTAATGAAATCATAGCTTCAACAACATCCTTCAATAATTCTGGTGTATTTTCCTGATACGCTTTAGATGTGTATCCGTATTTTTCCATTGTACCTGTATATAGCATAATAGCATCATGCTTTCTGCAAATATCAGCAATATCTTCTATCGAAGGTAGTTGTTCTCTGCAATCCACCAGCTTAAAGGTCAACTCATACTCTTCCAGTTTTGGCAAACCAAATTCACCATTCATGTATGTTCCCAGTTTCCCAAGATTCTCATAGCCTTCTTTTTCGTGTACCCATGAAAAAGCTGGATCGTCATACGTCAATTCCAAATGAAGCGAACGAACTTTCATAGCTTATAATAATTAGAGGTTAGTTTCCGTTTTTGGCTTTCTTATACCCCTCTTTTAACAGTATATCTACAACTTTTGTTCGAAAATCACCCTGAATAATAATTTCACCATCTTTTACAGAGCCACCAACACCGCATTTTGTTTTCAGTACTTTCGCCAGATCTTTTAAATCATCTTCTGAACCGACAAAACCTTTAATCAGAGTCACAGTTTTACCATTTCTTCCACTTCGATCAAGGTATGCACGCAGGTTTTGCTTTTCAGGAGCTAATGTTTCTACATCATCTTCATCATCGCCCTCATACTGATAATCAGGATTTGTTGAATACACAACATTCAATCTGCTTTTCCAATCATTATTCTTTGCCATAATCGTAGTTATTATATTATGATAGCGAACCTACAAAAAAAGAGAGAATATCACAAATAAATCGTATTTTTGAATCATCAAACAGACTGATTTTAATATGTTAGAAAAAAATTTACATAGTAATAAAATAGAAGCAGGTTGCGATGAAGCCGGCAGAGGTTGTTTGTCCGGCTCAGTATTTGCTGCAGCTGTCATACTTCCTCCTGATTTCGAATGCGAATTACTCAACGACTCAAAGAAACTGACCGATAAGCAACGATATAAGCTCAGACCAATTATCGAAGAGAATGCCCTGGCCTATGCTGTAGGCATTGTTACTCCTGCCGAAATAGATAAAATCAATATATTAAAAGCTTCCTTTTTAGCCATGCATCGTGCAATAGATCAATTGGCTATCAAGCCGGAACATCTTTTGATTGACGGCAATCGTTTCACACCTTACGAAGGCATAGAACACACCTGCATTGTTAAAGGAGACAGTAAGTTTCAGTCCATTGCTGCAGCTTCTATTTTAGCAAAAACCTATCGTGATGATTATATGGATCGACTTCATGAGGAATACCCGATGTACGACTGGTTAAGCAATAAAGGTTATCCTACAAAAAAACACCGTGCGGCTATAGCCGAATACGGTCCGACTCCCTATCACCGAATGAGTTTTCAGTTGTTAGACAAGCAGCTCTCTCTTTTCGATTAATCTCTTATTATTAATTAAATACACAGAATTATGATTAGACACATCGTTATGTTTCAATTCAAAGAATTCGAAACAACCGAAGCAAAAAAAGTAAAATTAGAGGAACTTAAACAAGGACTTATTGACCTTGTAGGTAAAGTACCTACTCTATTAAAAATGGAAGTTGGAATCAATTGCAATCCTGCCGAAAAGTATGATTTGACTCTTATATCTGAATTCGAATCACTGGAAGCTCTTGAAGCCTATGCAGTACATCCGGATCACGTTGCTGTGGGTGCTAAGATTAAAGAAATCATGCAAGCCAGAGCATGTGTAGATTATCAATTCTAAAGATAAAACACATTATAACTATTCAAAAGACACAATTAGAAATTAAACATATTTTCAATTGTGTCTTTTTTTATTCAACATAAAGCAAAAAAGGTATAATGTAAACGTAGCTTTTCAAGTATGTTTCAACACAATATATAACTTTTTCTTATTTTTGCCATTACATTAATGTAATAGTAGATGAAAAAACGAATACTGACCTATCTCTTACTTTGTTCCGGTTTTACTTTGGGCATTCTGAATGCTCAGAACAATCTTTCATACACGAAAGTCAACGGCAAAGACTGCATCATATATATCGTTCAGCCAGGCGAAGGAGTCTATGGTATCAGCAAAAGATTTAATGTCACTCAGGATGAGTTACGCCAGTTTAATCCGGCTATCACTGACTCTTTACGTGCGGGACAAGAATTACTGATTCCTGTCGTTAAACCCTCACAAGCCATTGTCGGCTATTTCATGCATGAGACAAAGAGAAAAGAAACGCTTTACTCTATTTCTAAACTATACAATGTTTCGATTGACGATATTGTGAAGTTAAATCCGGGTGTGAAAGAAAAGCTTAAAGCAAAAACACTGATCCGTATTCCGGAATATAGCAAAACCCCTGCTGTAACTCCTGAAGTTACAACACCGGCCAATGATGAATTTATCAAACATACCATTACTCCTAAAGAAACGCTTTTTTCTTTAGCCCGCAGATATGGTGTGTCTATTGATGATCTGATTCAAAGCAATCCCGGATTAAGCCCTGAGACATTCTCTATCGGTAAAGTTGTTTTGATTCCCCGAAATAAAGTATCTCAAGCAGCTATTGACTCTTTCGAAACTGAGAATAATCAGACTAATATTGTTTTTCCACAAGGAAAGCGCAGCGTACAGGCAGCACTCTTCTTGCCTTTCCATGCTTCATCTGTCAATAAAAATGATATTAACCAACGCAGATATACAGAATTCTATGAAGGACTACTCCTGGCGGTCGATTCATTAAAACGTACTGATTACAATGTAAATTTGTATGTGTACGACTCATTCAATAAATCCTCCAAAGAATTGCTTAGTCAACCGGGCGTCGAAAAAGCAGATCTTTTAATCGCGGCTCCTACCGGCAACCAATTAAAGGATTTCTCAATCTATGCCGAGCAAAGTCATAAATCACTGATTCTGCCTTTCACCTCTAAAAATGACGAGATCGACAATAATCAGTTTCTTGTACAAATTAATACACCTCAGGTTTATTTGTATGATGAAGTCATTAAGGAGTTTATTCGCCGATTCGGAAACAAACAAATTGTTTTCCTTGAAGAAACAGGGAAAGAAGGAGCAAAAAAAGACTTTTGTATTGAATTAAAAAAAGCACTTCAGACACGTCAGATTCCGTTTAAAGTTCAAACTTATCAGGCTGCTGACATTGAACTTCCCGGGTTTGTTGCTGATGAAAAACAAGAGTATATTTTTATTCCTGAAAGATCAACATCCGATGGTTTAAAAATCGTATTACCACTTCTTCAGGCAATGAAGAAACTCAATCCGACGCTAAATACTACATTATTTGGCTATCCGGAATGGCAGACATTTGTCAATGATTATATCGAAGCTTTTTATGAATTAAATACCTATATATATTCATCATTCTATGCCGATAATAATTCGCCATCATTGAACCGTTTTTATACCAGATACAAATCTTGGTTCCATAAAGATATATTAAACACATATCCTAAATTCGGGGCACTTGGATTTGATACCGGATTATTCTTTTTGCGCGATTATGCAAAATTCGGAGAAAAAGCTTTGAATGAGATTCAGCGCAAGCAGTTTGACGGAATTCATCATGGTTTTTATTTTCAACCTATAAGTAGTAAAGGCGGACTGATTAATGAAAACATCTATTGGATTCATTACTCCCCTGACTTCTACATCACTAAGATTCAAATACATTAACTATGATGAGATCAATCATACTTATCGGAATACTATTCGTCTGTTCAATAGGAATATCTGCACAGACAAAAAAATATATTCCCGAATATTATGTCGGAGTTAACGGAGGAATAACATTATCATCCATGCGCTTTCAACCCACTATTAAGCAAGATATGAAAATGGGCATGAAGGCAGGTGCGACTTTTCGTTACATTTCAGAGAAGCATTTCGGTATTCAGCTAGAAGCCAACTTTGCACAATATGGGTGGAAAGAGGCTCCTACTTATCAATATCCGAAATTGTACGAACGAACATTGAATTATGTCGAAGTACCATTCTTATCGCATATCTTTTTTAATATTAAAAAGACACGTATCTTTTTCAATCTTGGGCCACAAGTTGCTTTGTTTCTAAACGATAAAGAGAAAAGTGAATACGAACCTAATGATTCAAGAGGCTACGGCAAAGCTGTAGAAAACAGATTTAATTATGGTATCTGCGGAGGTATGGGATTTGAATATAAAAGCAAAATCGGATCATTCGGAGTTGAAGGACGCTACTACTTCAGTTTAGGCGATATCTTCAATAATACAAAGAAAGATCCATTCGAAGCTTCTGCCCCACAGGTCATATCGGCTTCGGTCTATTATCTGATTCCGATTGGAAGAAAACAATAAAAAGAAAAGGCTGAATGAAAAAATCATTCAGCCTTTTCTTTCAATACCCATATCGAATCCTGTCGTATTGTATCTTTCCGGTCCATTGCCGTAAATTTAGCAATAACCTCCATCACACGTTTTTGTCTTTGCCTCCGTTTATAATTCCGAAACGCTTCAACCGGGTCAAGTGTTCCACTATAAATCACAGCCGGTTTTATATTACCCAACTCCTTTCTGAACTCTTCCGGAACAATATTGATATACATCTTTACATACTCCTTACCCCACTCTTTTGCTTCCTTATTATTAGCCATATGCAATAGCACAGCTCTACGCATATAATAAGACGTATCTTTCGGAAGATAGAATTTAAACTTCTGTTCATTGCCATAATTATATTCATATAAAGCTGATTTATCCAGAAATGTTTTGAAATTATATTCCGATATACCTTTCAATTTGTTCAATGAATCTAAAACAGAAGGAGGCAAAATATTTATCGGCGGAACATTTAATTCTACCTCGTTTGTCTTCTTTTCCTTTACTTCATTTTGGGCCATTAAATCGGAGCAAACCATATGCAGTAAAAGAAAAAAAATGAGTGTTTTCAGGAGCTGCATTTTCTTAGATTATTAGTTGGCACAAGAAAGGAAAAAAAGAATGGTTAATCCTTTATCGCATATTAAAAAAATATAACTCGCCTTGAATCTGATCCTCAAAACAAGGCTTTGAGTAAATAATACATCAGAATAGCACAAAAAATCAATTTCAACCCTGTCGTCAATAAGAATGATATAAATGAGCTTAATGCCACTTTCAATGCTTTCTGAGAATTCCGGTTATCATGTATCAGCTCTCCGATAAAGGCTCCCAGAAAAGCACCTAAGATCAGACCGAAAGGAGGAAACCAGATTGCACCGACAATCAATCCGATGACAGTTCCCCAGGATGCTTCTTTCGAACCCCCAAAGCGTTTTGTCACCCAAACAGGAACAATATAATCCATAACTGAGAGAATAACCGTTATTACTCCAAGTACGAGAATTTCAGTAAGACTATATGGGTCTTTCGAACTGAAAACAGCAATCAAGTAACCTACATAACTCAATGGAACGCCGGGCAATACAGGTAAAACAGAGCCAATGATACCCAAGATACCACATAAGACTGCTAATACGATAAAAATATATTCCATAATTATGCATTTGAAGTGTTAGACACAAACTACTTTGTCCGAATCCTATAGGCGAAGCATTAGCTCTACACCGAATTACGGATTCGCTCTCCCCGCAAATATAAAAAAAATAAGGAGAGACTTTTCTGCCTCTCCCCATTGATCTTCATTTAACCTATTTATCAAAATCAATTTCAAATTTTTCAGCTCCGAATAAATTCATACCTAATTTATTCATCACATATTTAATAGCCAGCTGTCCTTTTACAGAATTGCCCGAACCATCTAACGGAGGAGCGAAAGACGCAATTCCGAATAATCCCGGAAGTACCCCCATAATACCACCACCGACACCGGTTTTAGCCGGAATACCTGATTCATAAATCCAATCTCCCGTATGTTCGTAAAAACCGACCGTAGAGATCAGAGATGTAATCTTCGGTGTTAATGACGCATCAAAAACTTTCGTTTTAGTAACCGGATTCGTTCCGTTGTTTGCAATCGTTGCACCCGCAATTGCAAGCTGACTTGCCGTAACGCCTAAAGAACACTGGCGCGTATACAAATCAAGAGCCATATCCGGATTATCATATATACGACCATAATTTTTCAATAACCAGGTAATAGCTTTATTATTGAAGTTCGTATCTGACTCTGACTTATAAAGTTCATCTATTAATTGTGGAGCACTACCGCATAATTGAGTTATATTGTCCACAATAGCTTTCCATTTCCCATCTGAATCTCCGAGCGGTTGAACCATACTACATGCACTAATAGCACCTGCATTTACCAATGGAGTCGAAGGATGATCATTTTCCAAAAGAATCGCATAAATCGAATTGAACGGAAGACCTGTCGCATCAGCTCCGATTTTTTCCAAAAGTGCAGCAGCTCCATATTGACGCAATACGAGAATTGCCGTATGAACTTTGGAAACCGATTCAATACCAAAAGCAAACTTTGTATCTCCTACTTCATAAACTGTTCCGTTAGGAAAACAAATTGCTAAACCAAATAAATCAGAAGGAACATTCGCTAAATAAGGAATATAATTTGCATTTGCTCCCTCTTTGTTAGGTTTAAATTTCTCATAAGCTTCATCTATTGCAGCTTTAATTTGAGAAAGTGGTATTCTGGTAATCATAATATAATTTAGTTAAAGGTTTAGGTTAGTTGTTTAGGTTACTAATAAAACAGAGATCTTTCCTTTTTGTTTACAACGTATTCTAAAATATCCTATTCCAAGAATCGTTTTTTTCGGTTTTAACTTCTTTCTTCACCTAATTTTAATACATTTGTTTGCGTAATATTCTAATCAAATCTGCATATATATTTATGAAAAAGACACTTTTACTGGTATTAGCAATTACTCTCTCTACCAGTTTATCTCGTGCCGAT